>JABMNK010000081.1 GCA_013204595.1 Flammeovirgaceae bacterium | reverse complement strand
CTAATTAATGAACTTGCATTTCTCTTCTTTCCCATTGTAGTTAAATTTAAGTGTTTACTCTGTTTAAAACACTCTCTTATAATTTAACCCTTATTAGTTCACTTTTTGCTGACGGTATACAACTTAATAACTAAGCTAATCTATATTGATCTGTTTTTATTTGAGTATATTTTATATAGAGGATTTAATAATGAATATGAAATCTATTTTTTTTGATCGTGATGGAGTGATTAATGAGGAACGAGGCACCTATACTTTTTTGCGAAATGAGTTTATTATATTACCCAATGTGCTTGACACATTCCTGCGGTTGAAAGAAATGGGCTTTAAATTGATTGTCATTACTAATCAGGCAGGGATCAGTAAAGGGTTATATACAAGGGAGCAAATGGTTGATTGCCATGATTACTTGCAAGAAAAGGCGGCTTATTTAATTGATGATTTTTATTATGCTCCTATGCATCCAGATTTCTCAGAATCTTTGAGTAGAAAACCTAATTCTCTTATGTTTGAACGTGCTTGCTCGAAACATACAATTGACCCAAGTCAAAGCTTCATGGTAGGTGACAAAGAATCAGATTTAATTCCCGCCAAAAAAATGGGGATGACATCAATATTGCTTGGACGTAAAAACACGCGTTATGCAGATTATTTTATTGATGACATTTCTGAGCTAGTGTCCCTAGCTCAAGTATAGCCAAGAATTTTAAGCATATCTTCACTTTTTTGTTCCTCGGCGAATAATTCTGAAACAAAATTGCCATTTTCATCTTTTTTAATAATTACGTGTTTGGGCGCTGGGATTAAACAATGCTGAATACCACCATAACCACCAAGTGCTTCTTGATATGCTCCAGTATTAAAAAATCCAAAATATAGGGTTTGCTTATCTCCGTATTTCGGCAAAAACACCTCAGCAATATGTGCCTCTGAATCGTAATAGTCCATGCTGTCGCAAGTCAGCCCACCTATATTTACGCGATGATATACATTGTCCCAAAGGTTTAAAGGCAGCAAAATGTACTTTTGATTCAATCCCCAGACGTCTGGCATGTGGGTGATGAAGGATCCATCCATCATATACCAAAGCTCCTTGTCATTTTGTAGCTTCTGATCTAGAACTGAATATATAGTTGCACCACTTTCTCCTACCGTGTAACTCCCGAATTCGGTAATTATATGAGGCGTTGGGGTATTATTTTTTTCGCAAATCCATTTAATGTTTTCTATGATTTGATCTGCCATGTAAGCATAGTCAAATTCAAAGTTCAATTTATTTTTGATAGGAAATCCCCCACCAATATCAATTGTATCCAGTTCAGGGCAGTGCTTTTTTAAGTCACAATAAATATGAACGAATCGGCTTAATTCACTCCAATAATAGGCAGAATCTTTAATTCCAGTATTAATAAAAAAATGCAGCAGTTTCAGCTTTATTTTCTCATTTGGTTGAATTTTTTCTTTATAATAATCAATTATGGAATGGTACCTGAACCCAAGTCTTGAGGTATAAAAGGCAAAATTTGGCTCTTCATCCGAGGCGACTCGGATGCCTATTTGAAAGTTTTTATCAATGTTAGCGACATAATTATCTAGCTCGTTGAGATTGTCAAGAACTGGAATGCAATTTTCAAAACCGTCATTAATGAGACCAATAATGTTTTCTACATATTTAGGCCTTTTAAATCCATTACAAATAATAATGAGGGTTTTATCAATTCTTTTTTTTCTATATAAATGTTGAATGATAGGAATATCATAAGCAGAAGAAGTTTCGATGTGCGCATTATTTAAGAGTGCTTCCTCAATCACGAATTGAAAATGAGATGATTTGGTGCAGTAGCAATAGGTATATGACCCTTTGTATTTATGCTTTTTAATTGCCGATTCAAATATGGACCGCGCATATTGAATGTTGGTAGCAATTTTCGGTAAATAGGACAGCTTTAAGGGTGTGCCATACTTTTTTACAATTTCCATGAGATTTACGCCATGGAAGTGAAGTTCCTTTTTTTTATTTACCGAAAATTCCGACGATGGAAATTCAAAACTTTGGTCTATTAAGTCAGCGTAGGTCTTCATGTTAATTTTTAAAAAAGAGTGCATAAATAATAAAAATATTTGAGATGTGAGCGACTTGAGTTAATTAAATCACGAATGAGTCGCTTTTTGTATAGGGTATGTATTTAAATTTGCTCACAATATTTTATTTCACATGATCAAATTGGAGGTTTACAATGAAACTGCGACGCTTGAGGCAGTGGTTTTAGGTATTCATGAAAGTCTTGGAGGGGTTCCGAGATTAGAAGATGCCTATGATCCTAAATCGAAAGAACATATAAGGAGCAATACCTATCCAAAAGAAGTAGATATAAAAAAGGAACTCGATGCTTTTGAAAAGGTGTTATTGAGATATGATGTGACCGTTATTAGACCAGAAATTCAGCGGGACAATAATCAGGTTTTTGTCAGAGATATTGGTATTGTAATAGAGGATAGATTCATCGTACCACAAATTCTAGACAAACGTTTGAAAGAGATTGATGGAATTAATTTTTTGATTGATCAAATAGACCAGAAGAAATTACTTAAGACCTCAGGAAGTGTTCGAATTGAAGGTGGTGATGTCATACTATGGAACGAACAAATTTTCGTTGGCTATTCAAAAGAGGCGGATTTCAAAAAACACATCGTCAGTCGGACAAATGAAGCAGGAGTTGAGTTTTTAATGGATCATTTTGAAAATTGGACCATCAGAGCCTTTGAGTTGAGAAAATCAGATCAAAACCCTTTTGAAAATGCGCTTCACTTAGATTGTTGCTTCCAACCGATAGGTGTAAATAAGGCAATAATTCACAAAGAGGGCTTTAAAAATAAAGCGGATGCAGACTGGTTGATTGGTTACTTTGGTGTTGATAATGTCATTGAGATTAGCGCTGAGGAGATGTACCATATGAACGCCAATGTTTTCAGTATTTCCCCAGAGGTTATCGTAAGTGAAAGGAAATTTTATCGCTTAAATGAAAAGTTAAGGAGTATTGGGTTTTTGGTAGAAGAGATTCCTTTTGCTGAAATAGCTAAGATGGAGGGATTATTGAGATGCAGCACTTTACCATTAAAGCGATGTTATGTCTGATCAATTAACCCAACATTTGATGATGATTCGGCCGGTATCTTTTTTTAAAAACGAAGAAACCTCGACTAATAATTATTATCAAAAAGAAACGAGACTGATTCCCGCGGAAATTCAGAAAAGAGCCTTATCCGAATTTGATGGACTAGTAGATCTTTTAAGAAGAGAAGAGGTAGATGTACATGTGATTGAGGACACACAATCGCCAGCTACTCCCGATAGTATATTCCCCAATAATTGGATCAGCTTTCATGAAAATGGAAATATTATTCTCTATCCTATGTATGCGGTTAATAGAAGATTAGAAAGGCGAATGGATGTTATTGAAACCATTTCGGAAAAATTTATCGTTCTATCTATTGAACATGACTTACTTCTCCATGAAGAAAGCAATGAATTTCTTGAAGGAACGGGTAGCTTGATCCTTGATCGCACTAATCACACTGCCTTTGCTGCGTATTCTGAAAGAACGCACCTTGAGTTGATAAATAAATTTCAATCTATTACGGATTTTAAAGTAATCACCTTTAGTGCTTTTCATACGGTGGGTCAAGAAAGGTTGCCTATTTATCATACCAATGTGATGATGTCTGTAGGTGAGCAATTTGCCGTCATCTGTGCAGATGCAATAGATGATTTATTCGAGCGGCTGTCTGTAATCGATCATCTTGAAAATCTTAATAAAGAGATTATTTTGATATCCGAATCGCAAGTAAATAACTTCGCAGGAAATGTCCTTCAAATAAAAAACGCTCAGGGTTCGCCATTAATCGTGATGTCGACAAGAGCGCATGCTTCATTATCCTTAAATCAAAAAAAGAGCCTTTCCAAACATGGAAAATTAATTCATAGCAATTTAGAAACAATAGAAACCTTAGGCGGAGGCAGTGCTAGGTGTATGATAGCTGAAATCTTCCTTACCCCCAAATGAAATGACGATAGAAGAGGAAATAAAAAAGAATATTAGTGAGGCGGTGTTAGCGCTTTTTGCGTATCAGTTAAGTTCATCAGAAATATTAATTCAACCAACTAGAAAGGAATTTCAAGGTACGCACACATTTGTTACTTTTTCTTTACTGAAAATAACTAAAAAAACGCCCGAGGAGACGGGTCAACTAATTGGTGATTATCTTATTTCTAAAACCAAACTTCTTAAAGACTATAACGTGGTCAAGGGATTTCTAAACCTAATTCTGAAGGATCAAGTTTGGATACTCCAATTAAAGCAACTAATGGCCAATCCATATTTTGGTCAACTGCCAGCGAATGATCAAAATGTAATGGTTGAGTTTTCCTCGCCTAACACTAATAAGCCATTGCATTTGGGCCATCTTAGGAATAATTTTTTGGGTGATGCTATTTCAAGAATCCTGAAAGCTTCAGGTTGTCAGGTTAAAAAAACAAATTTAGTCAATGATAGAGGTATTCATATTTGTAAATCGATGTTGGCCTATCAAAGATTTGGCAATAACGAGACACCTGTATCGGCTAACCTAAAAGGAGACCATCTGGCAGGAAAGTATTATGTATTGTTTGATCAGGCATATAAGCAAGAGGTAGTAGCGCTCACTTCGCAGGGATTGACAGAAGATGAAGCCAAAAAGAAAGCCCCTATGTTATTGGCGGCACAAGAAATGCTATTGAGATGGGAAGAAAAAGATCCCGAAATTATCACTTTATGGAATTTGATGAATAAGTGGGTTTATGACGGCTTTGAGGTAACCTATAAAACAATGGGTATTACTTTTGATACTATTTATAAGGAGTCTGACACTTATTTGCTTGGCAAGGATATTATAGATGAAGGCCTTCTCAAGGGAGTGTTTTTCAAGAAATCGGATGGGTCTGTTTGGATAGATTTAACTGCGGATGGGTTGGATCAAAAACTAGTCATGAGGGCTGATGGAACTTCAGTTTATATCACTCAAGATATAGGTACTTGTGACTTTAAATATGGTGATTTTCAGATGGATCAATCTGTTTATGTTGTGGGCAATGAGCAAGATTACCATTTTAAGGTTTTGTTTTCAATAATGAAAAAGCTAGGAAGACCTTACAGCAACGGATTGTACCATCTTTCTTACGGAATGGTAGATCTACCCACGGGTAAAATGAAGTCCCGTGAAGGTACCGTAGTCGATGCTGACGAATTAATGGACGAAATGTTTCAAACCGCTGCTCAACAGACACTTGCATTGGGTAAAATTGAAGGGCTTTCCAAGGAGGAGGCAAATAACCTTTATACTATTTTGGGTTTAGGTGCTTTGAAATATTTTTTATTAAAGGTAGATCCGAAAAAGAGAATGTTGTTTGATCCTAAGGAATCGATAGAATTCCAAGGTCATACTGGGCCATTTATTCAATATACCCATGCCCGTATTGCTTCAATTTTAAGAAGAGCTCAAAAGGATTCTCCCTATATGGTATTGGATCGTGTAGCCGTTATTCATGATCGAGAAATTAATTTAATTGCCCAAATTATAAGGTTTGAGCAAGTTATTTTACAGGCGGCCAATGAGTTTTCCCCGGCTATTTTGGCTCAATATGTCTATGATGTTGCCAAAGATTATAATGGATTTTATCAGGAACTATCTATTTTTAATGAACCTGATCAAAATCGCGTTCAGTTTCGGGTGGCACTTTCAAAAGTCACCGCATTGGTCATCAGTCGTGGGATGTTTTTGTTGGGGATCGATGTACCTGATCGGATGTAATGGCGAATCTTAACATATGGATATCGGCCTTTCGACTGCGGACACTGCCTTTGGCGTTTTCATCGATTTTTATGGCAGCTTTTTTGGCCGCGGTTAATGAGAAATTTGATGCTTCAATCTTGTCGCTTTGCTTATTAACTACGCTTTTTCTTCAAACATTGTCCAATTTATCTAATGATTATGGAGACAGCATTTCAGGGGTGGACAACTCCGACCGCCTGGGCCCCGTTCGAGCTGTTCAATCAGGAAAAATAAATTTGATTCAAATGAAACGAGCTATGATTATTTGCAGTCTATTGGCTTTTCTATCTGGGATTATATTAATTATTTACGTTTTTAATGGTGCATGGCTTCAAATGTTTATTTTCTTCATGTTGGGTTTACTGGCCATCGCCGCTGCGGTCAAATATACGGTAGGCGAAAGGCCCTATGGTTATAGAGGACTTGGGGATGTTTTTGTTTTTATATTTTTTGGAATCATAGGCGTTTTCGGGAGTTATTATTTATTTGATACTACTATTAATTATGTTTTTTTATTACCCGCATTTAGCTGTGGTTTTTTGTCTGTTGGCGTATTGAATGTTAATAATATTAGAGATATGGACAGTGATCGTAAAGCGGGTAAGAAATCAGTTCCCGTTAGACTAGGAAGACAGTATGCGATCTATTATCATGCGCTACTGTTGATGCTGGCTTTTTTAAGTGCACTTATTTTTGTAATTATCATGAAGTTGAGTTTTTATTCTTACACATTTCTGTTAGTAACGCCTCTCTATTATCGCCATTTTATAGCAATAAATTCAATGGATAGTAGTTATTTGGATCCCGAGCTTAAGAGATTGGCTTTGTCTACATTACTTTTTGTAATACTTTTTGGATTAGGCATAAATTATTGATTCAATACGTTTTTGATTTATTTGATATAAAATATTGTGTTTTTGTTTAAATTGGCACTGATTTAGCACTGAACGTTTGAAACATGAAAAAAATATTAGTTCCTTTTGATTTTACAGCGCCATCTGAAAACGCGTTGGACCTTGCGACTCAAATTTCAGAAAGAGACGGTTCGGCTGAAATCGTGCTATTTCATGTGATTGAACATCCTTCTGAGGGGAGATTAAAAACTATCGGAGGCTCATCTTCGGATCCTTTAGCAAATCTTTATATTGCTAAAATGATAGAGCAAACAGATCTCAAACTGAGAAAAGTGATTACCAATGTACTCTCCAAAGTCACCGTCAATTCCAAAATTATTGTAGGAAATCCTTACCTTTCTTTGGCAAATGAGGTATCACACCAAGACGTTAATCTTGTAGTCATGGGAACTGCAGGAATGGAAGATTTAGAAAATTTATTTTTAAGTTCAAATGCTGAAAAAGTAGTACGTAACGCCCAATGCCCAGTGATTACTATTAAAGATAAAATTGATATTAAGAAAATTAAAAATATTGTTTTTGCATCAAATTTCGATGAGGTCAAAACGGGTTTAGTCGATTATGTAAAAAAGATTCAGGAATTCTATGGTGCGCAACTGAAAATCGTTAAAATAAATACCCCTGCAAATTTCACTGATACGCGAAATGATATGGCGCAAATGAAGGAATTTGTGCGGGTGAATATTTTAGATAATTATACTTTGGATATTCATAATTTCAATAATGAAGAGGATGGTATTGTTGATTTCGCGGAATATGTAGGGGCAGATGTGATCATGCTAGGTACGCATCAACGTAAAGGCATTAGTCATTTTTTTAATAGAAGTGTGGCTGAAGATGTAGTTAATAGTTCAAAATGTCCCGTGATCACTGTGCAGTTAGATGCTTGATTTTAGTCTTAATTACCTTTTATTATAATTCGGATCAGTTAGCCTTAGTATTTGCTACTTAATTTATTAAGGGTGAATTATTAATGGTCTTTATTTGTCATATAATTCAAAACCTCCTCCAATATTTTTATGAATCAGCTAAAAATAGCCATTCAAAAATCAGGTAGATTAAGCGAAGATTCTTTGGCGTTATTTAAAGAGTGCGGCATTAAATTCAGTGATGGCCAAAGAAAATTAAAATCACAAGCCCTGAACTTCCCCATTGAGTTCCTTTTTTTTCGTGATGATGATATACCTGGCTATGTCGAGGATGGTGTGGCTGACTTAGGTATTTTAGGTCAAAATGTATTTAGAGAAGCAGGTAAAGACATCTTAGAAATAAAGACACTAGGGTTTTCCAAGTGTCGAATGTCATTGGCAATTCCTAAAGCTATTAATTATACAGGATTAAATTATTTTGAAGGTAAATATATAGCTACCTCATATCCAAGTATTCTTACTAAGTTTTTGAACGAGAATAATATTAGCGCAGAAGTTCATAAAATCAGTGGTTCTGTTGAGATAGCTCCTAGTATTGGGTTGGCTGATGGTATACTGGATATTGTCAGTACTGGTAGCACGTTGATTAGTAACGGATTAAAAGAAGTTGAAACAATTCTTCATTCAGAGGCAATTTTGGTGTCTAATAAACACCTAAATGATGACAAAAAGGAGCTCATCACTAAATTATTATTTAGAATTAATGCGGTGCTATCGGGAAAGAATCACAAATATGTCTTAATGAATGCACCAAATGACAAGCTAGATGATATTTTGGCTGTATTGCCTGGAATGAGAAGTCCTACGGTTTTGCCTTTGGCAGAGAAGGGATGGAGTAGTATTCATTCGGTACTTAGTGAGGATACTTTTTGGAATAATATTGAAAAATTACGTGCTGCCGGCGCTGAAGGGCTCTTGGTCGTGCCGATAGAAAAAATGATTAGATAGTGAATGTTTATCAGTATACAAACCGCCAACAGTTACAAGAAGTCTTAAGAAGACCATTACTTGATCATGCGAAAATTGAAAAAATCGTCATCCCTATTCTTGATAAAGTTAAGCGAGGTGGGGATAGAGCATTAAAAAAATTAGCATTGGAATATGACCATGTCGAATTAGATGATTTATGGGTTACTGAATACGAATTAAAGGAAGCCATAAATCACTTAAGTGGGAGCTTGAAATTAGCCATAGGTGTGGCAAAGCAAAATATTTGGAAATTTCACGAACTTCAAAAACAGGAGCCACTTACCCTGGAAGTGATGGCCGGCGTTACTTGTAAACGCAGGTCAGTACCTATTCGTAATGTTGGACTTTACATACCCGGAGGTACCGCACCTCTTTTTTCGACGGTATTGATGTTGGGAATACCTGCATTGATCGCGGGGTGTAAGAACATTATTTTGGCATCACCTACTAACAAGTTTGGTCAAATCAGTCCAGAAGTACTCTATACAGCGCACTTACTGGGCATAAAATCGGTACTAAAAGTGGGGGGTGCCCATGCGATTGCCGCTTTGGCTTACGGTACTGAATCGGTACCTAAAGTGGATAAAATATTTGGACCTGGAAATCAATACGTAATGATGGCTAAGCAATTAGTTGCTAAAAACAACGTGGCCATAGATCTCCCTGCGGGCCCATCTGAAGTTATGATCGTGGCAGATGAACAGAGCAATATTAAGTTTGTTGCTGCTGATTTATTGTCTCAAGCGGAGCATGGAAATGATAGTCAAGTAGTTTTAGTGACCCAAAGTAGCTCAATAGCGGATGCAGTTATTTCAGAAATAAACCAGCAGCTAGAGACATTACCGAGAAAAAATCTGGCGAAGGTATCATTGAGTAATAGTGTTGCTATGATTGTGAATTCCAAAAAAGAGGCAATAAGAGTAATTAATTTTTATGGACCTGAACATCTCATTCTCAATGTTGTAAAGCCACAACCATATATAGATAAGGTATACAATGCGGGATCTGTGTTTATCGGACAATACACGCCTGAGGCCGCTGGAGACTACGCCTCAGGTACCAATCATTCTTTGCCCACCAATGGTTGGGCAAAATCGTATTCGGGTGTTTCTTTGGATAGTTTTGTTAAGAAAATAACCTATCAAGAGATCACAAAAAAAGGATTAAAAATCTTAGGACCTACCATAGAAATAATGGCTGCTGCCGAGCACTTAGAAGGACATAAAAAAGCCGTTTCTATCAGACTTGAATATATAGAGAATG
The DNA here is from genome assembly GCA_013204595.1 of Flammeovirgaceae bacterium. Lineage (GTDB taxonomy): Bacteria > Bacteroidota > Bacteroidia > Cytophagales > Cyclobacteriaceae > UBA4465. The sequence continues at coordinate 11,062 of JABMNK010000081.1, read as the reverse complement.
AAAAAGGTGAATGATTTATTGCGGAGTCATTTAAGGGATTTTTTACCATACTCAACTGCACGAGATGAATTCAAAGGAAAAGAGGGTGTTTTTTTAGATGCCAATGAAAATTCTCTTGGTTCGGTTCATCAGCGACCATGGAATCGATACCCAGACCCTAGACAACATAAGTTGAAGGTCGAATTAGGAATAATAAAGGGAATTCAGCCGGGTCAGATTTTTATTGGAAATGGGAGTGATGAACCTATTGATTTATTGATAAGGGCCTTTTGCGAGCCAGGAATTGATCAGATCATGATTGTTCCGCCTACTTATGGTATGTATAAAGTTTCTGCGAACCTTAATAATGTAGGAGTGATAGAAGTATTACTTACTGAGGACTTTCAGTTAGATGTACCCAAGATAGTCGCAGCTCTTAACGAGCGAGTTAAAATTATCTTTATTTGCTCGCCGAACAATCCAACTGGAAATTTGATGGTTCGTGAAGACATATTTGTTATTTTAAACCATTTTCATGGCTTAGTGGTTATTGATGAGGCATATATTGATTTTTCCGGTGCCAATTCTTGGATTAATGATTTGACCATGTTCCCAAAGCTAGTCGTCTTACAAACATTGAGTAAGGCATGGGGCCTTGCGGCGTTGAGACTAGGTATGCTTTTTGCTAGCTTAGAAATGGTGAAAGTAATGAATTTAATAAAACCACCCTATAACATTAGTGGTCTAGTACAAAATGAAGCACTGGCCGCCTTAGCGAAAATTGAGCTCAAGGATAGATTCGTTCAGCAAATCAATGTGTTGAAGCAGTCCTTAGAAAGGTCATTAAGGTCATTTGCGCTGACTATAGAGATTTATCCAAGTGATGCTAATTTTTTATTGGTTAAGTTTAAAAAGTCAGCTGAAATATTTCATTATCTAATCAGTCAAAATATCATTTTAAGGGATCGTTCTCAACTTGTTTTGTGTCAAGGATGTGTTCGTATTACGGTAGGTACCGAGGATGAAAATAAGCAGTTAATGGCAGCGCTTAATAATTATTTAAAAGGATGAGACCTATCTTATTTATAGATCGTGATGGAACCCTTGTGGCGGAGACGGCAGATGAGTTTGTAGATAAAATTGAGAAAATCAGCTTCTTACCGGAGGTCTTGTATTATTTGAGGAAAATTCAGAAGGAATCAAATTATCTATTGATTTTAGTCTCGAACCAACCTCTATTGGGCACTCCAGCTTTTGATGAGGATCGATTTTATCCCATACACAATTTTATTATGAGAACCCTCGAAGGTGAGGGTATTCACTTTGATGCAGTTCATATAGACGAGCATGCGTATGACGAAAACCATCTTAATACCAAGCCTAAAACTGGGATGTTATTGGATTATATCAAAGGTGATTATGACTTGAAGCAATCTTTTGTGATTGGAGATAGATTGACTGATGTTCAATTATCCAAAAACTTGGGATGCAAAGCGATTCACCTAAGTGATCAAGTATTGACTAATGCCGCATTGACTACTACCTCATGGGAGCATATCTATGAATTTTTAGTAATCAATGCCAGAAAGGTCAAAGTGATAAGAAACACTAAGGAGACCTATGTCGAAATTAATTTAAATTTAGAAGGAACGGGACAAACAAAGATAGATACGGGACTTCATTTTTTTGATCATATGCTGGATCAATTGGGAAAGCATGGAGGTATTGATTTATCTGTTGATGTTAAGGGAGATTTGGAAATAGACGAGCATCATACCATTGAAGATACAGCCCTGGCACTTGGTGAAGCATTTCATCAGTCTTTGGGTGCTAAAAAAGGGCTTAATCGGTATGGTTTCTTGTTACCAATGGATGATGCCTTAGCACAAGTAGCCATTGATTTTGGAGGTCGACCTTGGCTTGTCTGGGAGGCTGAATTTATCAGGGAAAGGGTAGGGGATATGCCTACTGAAATGGTCTATCATTTTTTTAAATCATTTTCTGATGCAGCAAAGTGTAACCTGAACATTAAAGTTGAGGGTACCAACGAGCATCACATGATTGAAAGTCTTTTTAAATCTTTTGGACGTGCCATAAAAATGGCTGTAAGACGAAATGAAAAGGAACTAAGTCAGTTACCCACCACCAAAGGGATCCTTTGATGATTAAGTCCCTAATCGATCCCAGGGTATTGAAATAAGCATAAGTCCTAGTGAGGCAGCGAAAAATGTCAATTGCTTTTTGAATTTGTCCTTACTAGTAAGGGCTTTTTTTGTTTTAGCATTACCAATAGTGACCAAAACGGTTACCAATAGCATTACTGAAATATGTTCAATTGCCCAAAATCGAATTGTAGGGTCTTTCATAGCGGCCCCAAAGTCGTTAAATGCGGACAAGGTTATTGGGCTTAAAAAACCATATAAAACGATACCTAATAGCAGCATTAAGTGAACAGTTCCGGCAAAAGACGCTGCCAATATTCGATCTATTTTTTTGTACTCTTTATCTCCATAGAATCCTATGATAGATTTAACAAGAATAATGACGGGTAGTAACAGCGCGATCCATCTAATACCAGAGTGGGCTTTGAGAAAAAGTACGTATGTATCCATGGTTTTAATTTTAAGCTAAATTAGCCATAAGTACGTAGATAAGAGGGGGTTTTTCACAAAACAATCTCTAATGGTAGCTACAGTCTGTTTAATAAAATAGTGCATGGCTATTTATATTTATACCGGATTGAGCACATATAGCACTAAATAAAAGTGTTTCACAGAGATCAGACTGATCTCTGTGAAACACTGAGGCATCAAAGGTTGCTTTGAATTCTGTTATCAAAAGATAGACTCAAGGCATTTGTTAATATTGAAAAGGAACTTCTATTTTGGTTGTGTCCCAACCTATGTTCATTACTCCTTTATTATTATCCTTATTTTCAAATCTAATGGAAAAGGCTTCAATGGTCATAGCGGACACTCCCACGGGAACGTTAACTCTAAGCACGTCATTTTTTTCATTATACTTATAGGCGCCCCATGTGTCTACATCTTTGCTGAAAATTATCGTCCAGTCTTGCTCATTGGGAATACTAAACAAAGAATAAGCGCCCATAGGTAAGGTTTGATCACCGAATTGCAAATCTCGGTAGGCGATAAACTCTGAGGACTCATTGGCGCCAGTTCGCCAAATCTTGCCAAACGGTATGATTTTACCAAATATTTCGCGCCCATTTTTTTGTGGGCGTCCATAAGTGATCCGAGCAATGGCCTTGTCCTCTGCACCATGATCATGCGCATAGTTGTCCGGAAAATAGGCCATATCCATTGGACTCTTGTCTATACCATTAAATTCTTGTGCCATACTGCTATAGGTAAGCAATATGCAGGTCAGAAAGCTTATATAAGTGAGTTTTTTCATGATTTTTTATTTGAAAGCCTAAAATATTCTTTATGGCCTCAATTTATAATTAATATTTATTTTAATCTGTATTTATTACATAATTGGAAGCAACTTCATTGAATGCTGTCAATTGGTTGGCAATCCAATTACTTGATTTTTTTAGCTCTATTGCCATAATTGTCGCCACTTTGGGAGCAATTCTGATCGATTCTTTGGCATCCAAAAATAGACCTCGAACCCTTCTTGCCAACATGTCCTCCACACTCCTAGCCATCTCAAAACGTACGGCCCATATGACTTGCACATGTCGCAAAGGCAAGGTTTCACTGATCATTTCTGAATATTCTGGATATTCCATTTCAAGTTCTAGCATGTTTTGCTTGTCCCTACCGTAAACAGCCAAATAATCGTTGCTTAAATCTAAATTTTTATCATAGCCATAAATTGGTAAATTATGGGTAATGCATTTTCTTTCAATAAGACCAGCAATCAGCATTGCACTATCGACTGCGTCCTCAGCCATTTTGCGGTATGTGGTCCATTTTCCTCCTATTATTGAAATCAAACCTGAAGTGGATACCATTACTTTGTGGTGTCTAGAAATTTCTTTAGTATTAGGATCTCCATCATCAGATTTAGCAAGGGGTCTGAGACCAGAAAAGACACTTAAAATATCTTTTCTACTGGGTATTTTGGTCAAATATTGTCCTGCTGTTTCCAAAATGAAGTCAACCTCTTGCTCTTGAAAACGAGGTTCAAGTGAGGCATTATCTACTTTGATATCAGTCGTACCAAGTACAACTTTATCATGCCATGGGACGGCAAATAATACCCTGCCATCTTTGGTATGAGGCACCATAATAGCAGCTTTATCTGGCAGAAACGATTTATCCAGTACCAGATGTGTGCCTTGACTAGGTTGTATCATCGCTCGGGTACTTGGATCATCAAGTTGTTTTATGTGATCAGAAAACACACCTGTTGCATTAATGACGGCTTTAGCTGAAATGTCTTTCCTAGTTTTGGTTTCAATATCTATGGCGACGACGCCTTGAATGATGTCTTTTTCATCTTTTATGATTTCCACTACTTCCATATAGTTGATCACGACTCCGTTAAACTGAACGGCTGTTTTGGCAAGACTTATGGCCATACGGGCGTCGTCAAACTGACCATCATAATAAATAACACCACCGGTAAGTCCCTTTCTGTCAATGGTGGGAATATGTTCAATAGTCTCTTCAATAGATAACCTTTTGGATGATCCAATGCCTAGCTTACCAGCCATAAGGTCATATATTTTAAGTCCTATTTGATAAAACGGACCATCCCACCATTCATAATTAGGAATGACAAAAGATTGATTAGTAACGAGATGTGGGGCATTTTGAATCATTAAGCCGCGTTCTTTTAAGGCTTCCAAGACCATTGAGACGTCCCCCTGTTGAAGGTATCTTACACCACCATGGACTAGTTTTGTCGACCGACTTGAAGTCCCTTTCGCGAAGTCATGCTGCTCCAATAGCAGTGTTTTATAACCACGAGATGCGGCATCAACGGCGATACCTAAACCAGTTGCACCGCCGCCAATAACCAAAATATCCCAAGCTCCTTTATGATTTTGAAGCTTTTTGATCATGGTAGTACGATTCATTCTTGATGCCAGTTTTTACTTCGTGAGATCGCTTTATTCCAATTTTTTTTGGTAGTTAAAATGGAAGTATTCGCTTGAGGGTCAAAGGTACTATCAGATTTCCAAATCGCCTTAATTTCATCGAGATCTTTCCAAAAGCCAACGGCAAGGCCCGCGAGGAAGGCGGCTCCTTGTGCGGTTGTTTCAATTATTTTTGGTCTAATTATTTTCACATCGGCGAAATCAGCTTGTATTTGCATGAGTAGATTATTTGCTGATGCACCCCCATCAACACGAAGTTCTGTTGTTTTGAGTTGAGCATCCTTTTCCATCGTGACGAGTACGTCCATGGTTTGTAATGCAATGGCTTCTAGTGCCGCTCTTGCAATGTGCCCTTGAGTGGTTCCTCTAGTGAGTCCTACCAAAATACCGGTCCCATAGGAATCCCAATGAGGGGCGCCTAATCCTACAAATCCGGGTACAAATGAGACCCCTCCTGAATTAATTTCTGTCTGAGCTAATTTTTCAATATTGCTGGCCTTATCAATAATTTTTAGGTTGTCTCTTAGCCACTGGACAATGGCGCCACCAATAAAAATACTTCCTTCTAATGCATAATTTACTTGAGTGCCTATTTTCCAAGCAATGGTGCTTAGTAATTTGTTTTCAGATCGGATTATTTGATTTCCCGTGTTCATCACAACAAAACAGCCAGTTCCATAGGTATTTTTGGCCATTCCTGGGGCGATACACATCTGACCAAATAGTGCGGCTTGCTGATCACCGGCAATTCCAGCAATTTTAATGGAACTGCCAAAATGTTCTGGATGGGTATACCCATAGATTTCACTACTAGACTTCACTTCTGGAAGTAGCGAAATGGGGATGTCAAACAGCGTTAGCAACTCTAGGTCCCAATTGAGATGTTTTATATTAAATAGCATGGTTCTACTAGCATTGCTTACGTCCGTTACGTGAACGGCTCCGTTGGTCATATTCCAAACCAACCAGGAATCTACGGTTCCAAATGCCAAATGCCCTTGATTGGCAAGTTCTCTGGCACCTTCTACATTATCTAAGATCCATTTGATTTTGGTTGCTGAGAAGTAGGCATCAATGAGCAATCCTGTTTTTTCCTGGATCATCGACTCCAATCCAAGACGCTTGTAGTGTTCACAGGAGTCTGCTGTGCGCCGATCTTGCCAAACGATCGCGTTATAAATGGGCTTGCCTGAGCGCTTATCCCATATAATACTTGTTTCTCTTTGATTGGTAATGCCAATTGCGACGATATCAGTATTGGAAATATTATAAGTATCTAAAACGTCATTAAAGACCTTTTTTTGGGTGATCCAGATTTCCATAGGATCGTGCTCTACCCAACCTGTTTGCGGAAAGTATTGTTTAAATTCTTGTTGACAGGCGCCTCTGATTTCACCAGAGTGATCAAAAATAATGGCACGTTCACTGGTGGTGCCGGCATCAAGGGTAACGATGTATTGCGACATACTAAATAAATGTTTCTGAAAATTTGAAAAAAAAGTATAACTTGAATTTAATATTATCTTTTCGATTTATCCGAATATAACGCTTTTAAAATGAATCCATATTTAGCTGAATTTATTGGCACCACTGTCCTGCTATACTTAGGTAACAGTGTTAATGCCAATGTAAATCTCAATGGTACATACGGTAAGGGAGCCGGGTGGTTAGTTATTTCCTTGGCATGGGGTTTAGCAGTTTTTGTAGGTGTGGTGATTTCTGGATCATTCAGTGGGGGACATTTAAATCCGGCCGTTTCTGTTGGGTTGGCAATGGTGGGTAAATTTGAGTGGCATAAGGTCCCTGGCTATATGTTAGCACAGTTACTTGGGGCTATTATGGGGGCTTTTTTAACTTATTTACAATATAGGGGTCATTTTAAGCAGACTTCGGATGCAGCTACCAAATTAGGTGTATTTGCCACCGCACCAGCAATTCCTAATATTTTCAATAATTTTTTGTCTGAGGTATTGGGTACTTTTATGCTGGTTTTTGGCGTTTTTTATCTTATTGAGGGTTCAGACGTTGGTTCATTAAGCGCCCTTCCTGTGGGTCTTTTGGTAACAGTAATAGGCCTGTCGCTTGGTGGATCTACAGGTTATGCGATCAATCCGGCTAGAGATTTGGGTCCTCGGATTTTTCATGCACTAATTATCAATAAAGATAGTAATTGGAAATACGCTTGGATTCCAGTTTTCGCTCCTATTTTGGGTGCAGTGTTAGCAGCACTTATTTTTGGGCTTCTTTAATTATATCCCTTAGTTTTCTTATAAATTTAGCCAATAAGTAATTTTGAAGGTGAGTGCTCTGGACTTGACCCGACCAATTTCAAAAATACTTGAATCATCATTATAGGCAAAATAATTATCGGTATAGACCAAATAGATATCGGAAACGGGTTTAAATCGCCATTGGATCCGAGAGTTGATGTTGAGGTTTTCTATTTGACTATTGTATTGCACGTAGGTGGTCCAAAATAGTTTTTTTGTAAAAGTGAAATCAAATTTCGGACCAATCAAATAAAGTTGACTAGAGCTATAAGGACGGGGTAGTTTAATGTTGTTATAGGTAACGTCTAGTGAGGTTGCACCGAAAGGTTGATATCTGATTCCAACGGAACTATTTAAGTTAATTCTGGATCCATTGAAATAATTACCAGAATTTGTTTTAATGGTAAAGAATAATTTTTTTCGGGCATCTGAGACAAAAGAGGCAATAATGAAATTATAGGTAAATTCTTCATCGGATTTTAGAGCTAATCCATCTGTTCCACTTGGATCAAAGTCATCCATGAGGTGTGTGAATTGTCTTCGGAGTCTTATATCGAAGCTAGCAGAACTTTTATGCTTTATTTTGTACATTAAATTGGTATCCCAATCAATAAATCCTATTCCGGATCTTGTTATTAAGTCAATATCAAAACCAGGTCCATGACTTTGTATGAGGGATGATAAGGGAAAAAAACTGTATTGGATCGTACTTGATGCTTGAAAAATATCTGTGCGTCTTACATACCCTACTTCTGGGTTATAACCAGCACCAATTCGCTGGCTTGATAAATCCCATTTCCAATTTTGGATATTATAATTGAGTGACATTCCCATTGCATACGCCTCGTCTGGTTGTTGTTTATCAAATGAATGATGGCTAAATAAATTACCACTCCATTTATTGTCAGCGGAGAGTAAATTAAAATCAATACCTGCCGTTTGGTTCGACGCTTGTTGTGAAATAGAATCACCTAAGTCAAGTTTAAATGGTTGCTTGTTTACAAGGATGAAACCCAAATTGGATCTATTAAATATCTTTTGTTGCATTGTGGCCACAGTATAATTTATTCCCGGTTGCTCAATATCTTTATCACTAGCCCCTTGCATATTCAATAGACCAACACGCGTGTTTTGAGAGACTTTCCCACTTAACCTTAAGCCAAAAGGGATTTGATTTTGAACGGTAAGTCCTGTCGAAGGGTCACTAGCTATGCCTATTCTTCTGGAGAAAAAGGGTCTCGTCGTTCTGTTTCCACTATTGCCAAAGAGATCGGCATTTTCAAGGAAAAATTGTCTTTTTTCAGGGAAAAATATTTCAAATCGATCTAGATTGGTCACTTGTTCATCGACTTCTACTTGAGAAAAGTCAGGATTTACGGTAAGATCTAGATTTAGACCAGAGCTGATTCCATATTTGAGATCAAATCCAATGCCATTATTATTCTGTGCATCTAAATTGTTGAGATAATCTTTATTAGTTCCAGCGGAAGCATATGGGATTATAGAGATGTTCGCTCCTTTTTTGCTGGTGGGTTGATCCCAAATTAGTTTTTGAAAAGTAGCCATACTAATAATGGATAAATTCCTGGGTATGGGTGCCCAAGTTGATTTTTCCGCAAAATGACTATCGACTCGATAAAAATTGAGATTCCATTCTTTTTCACCCTCATTATACCTCAAGGTATTGAAGGGGATGGCCATTTCTGCGACCCAACAATCGTCATCTATTCTTGCCATTCCTTGCCACTTATTATCCCAATCTAGGCTATAGGAATTTCTGGCGTTGCCGCCGGAGGTGATTAATCCCTCTCTTCTTACTCCAAAGGGATTAATTCCAAAAAGAGTTCCATTTGTCTTGTCTTGGAAGGTATCAAAGACTACTGAAAAACTATCATTGGATTCTCCTCTGAAATCTCTTCTTAACGAGGGGGTAATATATTTATTTGCAGTTGGTGGTCGATACATTTTAGCGCTTACGTAGATATTCTCATCATCATATAAGATATATACCGTTGTTTGAGCAATAGCCAAAGAAGTATCCGAAGGAAAATTTTGATAAAAGTCGTATGCAGAATCGCTAGCGATCCAAGACAATTCATCGAGGATGCCATCTAGTTTTATTTTTTCAGTGGTTCTTTTTATTTTCAATTCATTTGGCCGTTGGTTTAGCTGTTGAGACCAACTTACTGGAATAAAAAAAAGATAAAATAAAGTACTGAGGCCTATTGTTTTCATAATGCACAAAACTATCCCTCATTTTGAAAAAAATAGCCGCTTTTATATTAGTGGTAAAAATGAACCGACCTTGTCAAGTTGATATAGCCTAGATCATCAATTTAGGATTACAGGTATCGTTATTGTAGGATGTTTTCTATAGGCAAATGTGGCATTCAGTACTTGAAATTGAAGGTCGAAATGATCTAAAAATGCGCCCGTTTTGATCATCAGGGTGGTCGTTGTATTTGGATCAATGGTAAAGACATGTTGCTTGGTATATAATGAAAAATCAGATTCATTAGATAAGACATATGTTGCATCTGATGAGTTGGTGATCCGAACATTTGCTACCTGTGTGATTTGACCATCGTATGTTTCATAATAGACGGAATCCATTGTTAAGGAAGATTGAATAAGGGGGACTAAGTACTGTTCTTGTCCAATTAAATTGTTCTGATACCAGACTACGGTTCTACCTCTAAAAAGCGCATCTTTTACCCCATCTTCAGATCTTTCTTTTGCAAACACTAACGTGACGGGTCTATGACCTCCTCCAGGAATGTCAAATAACCAGTCAATTAAACCATGTACATCGGAGGTGCCCATAATGGTTAAGTTATTTTGATTGGCAATCTCGAGCGCTTGTTCGGCAAAGGTATTCTCATTGGTGACTTCGATTCCGTTCAATAACCCTTCATCGATGAGCTGCTGATGTAAGCTGCTAAGTTGAGAAATTCCTAACCTATTTTGTCCAATCCAATTGGGATGATTCCAAAAGATAAAGGCACCTTGATTTTTTGCTTCTCTAAAGGCATCAATGGCATTTTCTTTAATCAGTTTATTGGCATCCTGAATGAAAAGTGCATTGCTATGGCCTGGAGGTAAATTTCTTGTAATCTCAGCCCCTCTAATCACGATAAGGTCTGTTCCTTCGGCGTATGCTTTAGCTAGGTCATAGGATCTATTTCTGTCTTTATTGGGGATATCTTGCTGATGGGGTTGGTATTCCAAATGCTCGGTCAATGAGATGACATCAACACCATCAAAAATGGCTTCTTCTACCCGTATATCAGGCCAAACACTCCCATCAGAAAACACACTATGCTGGTGTAAGTCAGTCACTAAGGTTAGGTAGTTAGGTAGGTTAGGGAATCGGATTTTCCTAGAAGTTTGCGCTTGCCCAAAAAATTGCAACGCAACAAATGAGATCGCCAAAAGGTATTTGAGTTTTGTTTTGAAAAAAATCATAAGGGTTTAACTTTTGTAAATATCGAGATTCGTTAATGTGATTAGATTGGTCCAACTGAATGCCAATTTATAGGTTTGGCACAACATTCCTCTGATGTTTGCTGTTAATTTAAATAAAGATTTGAAAATTAATTTTATATGTTTTTAATTTAAAAAAACTCTGGAATGTGTCAAAATACCGGAGTTAGAGTTAAGCTATAAAACCAAAATGATTAAATTCAAGTTTTATGGCAGAAGAAAGAAAAAAGTACGATAAGGAGTTTAAGTTCACAGT
>JABMNK010000080.1 GCA_013204595.1 Flammeovirgaceae bacterium | reverse complement strand
TTTCATTTATTTTTGAAACCCTACACTTAATTTAGAAAGCAATGTTACCGATTTTTTAGAAATTTTTATAACGCTTTATCCAATAAAATTAAACTATTTTATATAATTTAGAATCAAATAACATAAAAGATGCAAGTTTTAATTGAGAAATATGCTTTTGGGGTGTGCTCTTTTATTGGGGAGCGATTTCGAATTCCTATGTCTAGTATAATATTAAGTTTTATTTATGCTTCTTTTGTTACTTTCGGATCTCCAATTTTGATTTATTTGGCTGTAGATTTTTGGATGAATTTTAAGAAACTTTACCGGAGAAGAGCCAATTCACTTTGGTACTATTAATCAATTTCTTTATAGTTTTTTTTTCCTCGTACAAAGTGGTCAAAAACTACGCTGTGTAGTGCCGATTTACCTATGGCTACTTTATCTTTTGAGGTAACTCTTTTGCTCCAGGTTTGTCTGAAACTTAAGAGAAACATCCATTCGGCCTTCAATATGGATTTAAAGTGAGCGAAACCCAACTTCCTCCAAAAAAAGAGTCCAGATAACACATCGACGATCATGCGTATTGGAATTTTGATGAGTGCACTTGTTGGAAGGTTTTTTAACAGCATAATCAGCCCATTCCTGTAGTTTAAGTAGGTTTTGTGAGGATTGTTTTTCGATAGTGTGCCACCACCCACATGGTATACTTTACTAGCAGGAATGCACTTAAGTTTTTTGCCACTTTGGGCCAATCGCCAGCATAAATCTATTTCCTCCATATGTGCGAAAAAATCAGTATCAAATCCGTTTTGAGCCTTAAAATCATCAGCTCTTATCAGCATACAGGCTCCAGAGGTCCAGAAGACATCTACAGGTGTGTCGTATTGTTGGAGGTCATTTTCTGAAAAATCAAATATCCGCCCCCTACAATAAGGATAACCCCAGGCGTCAATAAAGCCCCCGGCTGCTCCCGCATATTCAAATTGATTGGGGTTTTGAGCATTTAATATTTTAGGTTGTACGGCCGAGTAATTTGGATTAGTTTCTAGAAACGCAACTAGTGGGTCCAGCCAGTGATCTGTTGTTTGTACATCTGAATTGATGATCACAAAATAATCGGTATTGACTTCTTTTAGTGCGAAATTGTACCCCCCTGCAAATCCTAGGTTTTGTTTAATTTCAATAATTCGTACTGCTGGGTGTTCTTTTCTTAAATAGGCAATTGAGAGATCTTTGGATCCATTGTCAGCAACAATGACTTGATGTCCTGGCGAAGTATCCACAAGAATTTGGAGATATTTTTTAAGGAAGTGAAGCCCGTTAAAATTGAGAATAACAATCGCAACAGTTGCCATCAAAACATATTGCTTAGATCCATTCCAGGTATATTAGGTATGATACCTTGTGTGGCATTTTGTAAATGTTCTTTTGATTTTATATCAACTTCTTTCATTCCTTTGTTAATGGCCGCAATAATTAGGTCTTTCTGTAACTCTTGATCTTCTTTCCGATACAGTGACGCATCTATTTTCAGGTCTAAGAGTTCTTTTTTGCCGTTAATTTTTGCCGTTACCAGCCCAGCGCCAGATTCACTTTCAATAACAATGTTGGCGAGTTCTTCCTGGGCTAATTTCATTTTTTCTTGAACCTCTTTGACTTTGCCCATCATTTTCATCATATCCATCATATTCATTTTTTTTAATCTATAAGTACAAAGCTACCCTGTTGAGTGAAAAATTGATTTTCGGTATTATAATAATCGACCTTATAAACGTAGGTCCCATTGATGATTTGCCCATTGGCTTGTCTGCCATCCCAATATTTATTTTTTTCGGTGGTTTTAAATATTTCCTCACCAGAAAGGTTGAAAATATGAAAAACAAATTGATCAGAAGGCAGTCCGTAAATAGCAAGAACCTCATTGAGACCATTGTTATTGGGCGAAAAGGCATCCGGGACGTATATAATTGGCGTAAAGGTTACTTTGACCGGATTAGATCTCAATACCATGCCAGTACTACTGGCCCCCTCCACCCATATTTTTTGATTATTTCCTAAGACATGGGTGATGTTAAAGCTGTTCATCGCAGTAAAGCTGACCTCGTCTTTGTTATTTTCCATTTCATCGGAGTTGATAATGCTGACAACTAAGGAGTCATTCAATTTATAGGTTCCATCGGAGTAAACGGGACGATAGGCGTTGACATAATTACTCGTTAATTCTAATTCGATAGTAGCAACTGAGCTACGCTGTATATTCGCCTCACAGTAGGGGGTAAAAATAAGTTCATAGGTATAAGCCCTAAGTGGGTATACACTTGAGTCGATTTGTCCTGATTTTATCTCAAATAGGGTGTCAAAAAGAACCCCATCGACATATTTAATAGCGCTATATTGCCCATTTTCGTTTTCACTAAAATAGAGGGCAATGTGATCTTGCGTATCGTAAGTGGCATATGAATAGGTAAATGCAGTCAAGTCGCTATTGATGTCCAGACAAACAGTATCTCCTATGATCACATCGTCACTATTGCAAAGTGAAATAGCATCTATTCGATAGCACAATTGTGTTTGATTTGGGTCATAGGACAGGGGGGAGAAAAAAATACGATCTGACAATAATCGCCCTTCGTAAATCTCAGTGTAGGTGTTGGGTGCCGATTCATACATTACTCGGTAATACGTGAGTGTGTCGGCTGATAAAAAAACCTCGAGTGACACTTCATTTTCACATACATATTGAACGAAAGATGAATCGGTGGTTACCTGATTGGTCAACTCAAGTGGTGGGGTGCTTAGCATTGGCGATAAGCCACAATTAGGTTCCCCATTTTCGTAAAAACCCTCAATAATAAGATCTATAGGAACATCTTCAGTAACCTCAATAGTGGCAGTAAGGTCATCGATTGGATTAAAATAGAGGGTGTCAGAGGGTGTGTAAATGCGATAATAATCATAAAGTTGATTGGTGATTTCAATGGCTAAATGTGTTTCATCGCAATAGTAATAATTAAATGTAGGAATGGTTGGTGCCACTACCTCTATCCATAAAGAGTCTTCTCTGTCGCTGCCTTCACTAATGATTTGATAAATAAGGTAGCTGCCTGGTTGCTCATAGGTATAAAATGTATCCACAGAAGTTACTGTTCCCAGATTGGCCTCAAAAATATAATTGCGAGGCACATCTGCTCCAAAGTCAACTAATTTCTGAATATTAACGGTGAACGGTGCACAACCTTTCTGATAGGCCACGGCAAATGTCGAATCTTGACTTATCTGCCCAAATGAATTAAATGACCCAAAAATTAAATACCAGAGTGATCTCTTTAAAAAATTCAAAATACAGCCTGTGTTAGTATGTCCCAAATTATTGACTATGGATTCAATAGTTTAATAATATTTTGTAAGCTAGCTCTAGTGGTTTCTCCGGAAACCATATTTTTTAACGGATAATTTTCTTGTGCAATCTCATCAGATCCTATGGTTAAAACGAAAGGGATCCCTAATTTATTGGCATAGGTCATTTGTTTTTGAATTTTTACATTATCAGGGTATAAATCGGCTGATATACCTGCATCTCTTAATGCGTCAACGAGTTGTATGCCGTGCTTAAATGACATTTCATCGAGATGTATCACCAGAACCTGTGGGCCCCCTTTGGCCGTTTCTGGAAACAGTTGAGACTCTAATAAGACATCATAGATCCGATCGAGGCCAAATGAGATACCAATACCAGAGACTCCGTTTAGGCCAAACATACCGGTGAGGTCATCGTAGCGCCCACCACCGCAGATGCTTCCCATTTTAACTTTGGTGGGCTTGACTTCATAAATCATCCCAGTATAATAGGAGAGGCCACGTGCCAAAGAGAAATCAAGTTCAACTTTGAAATTTCGAGCTGGAAATTCATTCAGCCCTTTAAAAAAGCTAAGCAATTCTTCATAACCCTTATTTTGGGCACCTGTGATCTTGGCTAATCGTTCAATTTTGGATTTTTCATCTATTGGCTCATTAATTAGTTTTAGATATTTTAAGACGATTGAAGGATTCCCATTGAGTCCTTCGACTTCACTTAATACAGCTTCCGTACCTATTTTATCCAATTTATCTAGCGCTACACAAAAGGGTATTTCTTTGCCTTTGAGGTCAGCCGCGGCGGCCATTGCAAAGAGTACTTCGCGGTGATTGATTTTGACGATAAAATCTTCTAGTTCCAACGATTTGAAAACGTCATGAATTAAAAGTGTCAATTCTACTTCATTCCATGACGACCTTGTGCCGATAATATCAGCGTCGCATTGGTAAAACTCTCTATATCGACCTCTTTGAGGTCGATCAGCACGCCAAACGGGCTGTATTTGATATCTTTTGAAGGGGAAGGTTATGTTGTGCTGATTCATCACCACATACCGAGCAAAGGGGACGGTTAGGTCATAGCGGAGTCCTTTTTCGGAAATTTTATTAAAAAATCCTTTGTGACCGGATTCATAATCCTTCTGTGTTGTGTTTTTTAAAAAATCTCCGGAATTCAATACTTTAAAAAGTAGTTGGTCGCCTTCTTCACCATATTTGCCCATTAAAACGGATAAATTCTCCATTGTAGGGGTTTCTATGGGTGAAAAACCATACTTAATAAATTCTTTTTGAATTTTATCAATGATGAATTTACGTCTAAATGATTCTATTTGACCGAAATCACGAGTTCCTTTTGGAATTGAAAGTTTTTCCACTTAAAAATATTTTTGGCAAATCTAAGAAATACTCTAGTTTTGCACCCTCTAAATAATGAATAAAAGAAATGGCAGTAACTAGATTAGAAAGAAAAGGACGAAAAAATAAAAATGTTGCGAAAAAGCGGATAACTGATATTCAGCGGTTGACATTGACTCCTGTTATTAAGAATGTAGATATAGAAGCTATTAAGGCCGAATTTGAAGCAAAGAAGGCTAAGGCCAAACCTGCAAAGAAATCAGAGGCGCCTATTGCTGCATCGGAAGAAGCTGTTGAAAAATAATTAGTTTCTTGTCACAAGAGTTATTAAAATCTTTTCAGCGTTTAAAAAATCAAAAACCGGTCAATTATTTCCGGTTTTTTTGATTTAATGGCGGCTATATAATCCCATTTAGAGAGGGTAGGGTCGCTTATGTGGGTTCCATTGCCTTCAAGAATAATAGGCATCGCATTTAACTCAATGGTTTTGAAAACTAATGCGATGATCCAATACCTTTACATTTCTTCAATTTTATTTTCTGAATCAGCTTTATGAAAGGACTAGCTTTGAGTAGTTTGCGGGTAGGTGAGCGTTATTACTTAGTAAATTATGGCGAGCGTTTTGAATTTCAATTGATTGAAATTATAGATGCTCAAGAATTTATCTTAAAAGATTTATATACACTCGAAACTTATACGATGAGTCAACTCATAGGGTTGGGAAAAGGGGAAGACCTGGAAATAAGAAGCATTTAAAGTTCGTAACTAGAACGCGCCTTTGAAGGCAAAAAACTTTGACCACTTAAGCTTGCATCAAGGGCTCTTGCCGCTTCTCGACCTTCTTGGATGGCCCAGACCACCAATGATTGGCCTCTTCTCATATCCCCTGAGGTAAATACGTTTTCTATATTTGTTTTATAATTTTGGTCCTTTACATTACCTCTATGGTCTAATGAGATATTTAGTTGTGTAATCAAAGCGCTTTTTTCTGTATGCACGAAACCGACGGCTAATAGTACAAGTTCGCATGGGTATACTTTTTCAGACCCTGGTATTTCCTCAAATCCACTAGCGGTCCATTCAACCTTGATTGTTTTGAGTCCAGAGACATTTCCATTTTCATCACCGGTAAACGATTTGGTAAGAACAGACCATTCTCTTTGTACACCTTCTTCGTGTGACGAAGAAGTCCGTAATACAAGGGGCCATTCAGGCCAAGGATTGTTTGATAGCCTCTTTTCTAGCGGTTTATCGAGAAGTTCAAATTGGGTTACTGATTTTGCACCTTGTCTATTGGAGGTACCAATACAGTCAGACCCTGTATCACCTCCTCCTAGTACAATTACATTTTTACCAGTGGCTAATAAGGGTTCTTCGTTGAAAGGTATGGTCGAAACTCTTTTATTTTGTTGGGTCAAGAACTCCATGGCAAAATGTATTCCATTAAGATTTCTACCCGTAATATTGAGGTCTCTGGGGACAGTTGCTCCAGTGGCTAAGAGAACAGCGTTAAATTCATTTTTCAATTCCTTAACAGAAATATCAACGCCAACGTTACAATTGGTTTTGAATTTAATTCCTTCGGCTGCTAACAAGACAACTCTTCTTTCTACGACCCATTTTTCCAATTTAAAATCAGGGATACCAAAACGAAGCAGTCCGCCGACTTTTTCTGCCCGTTCGAATACAGTGACATTATAACCCACCTTGTTCAATTGATCGGCGGCTGCCAGTCCAGCGGGCCCGGATCCAATGACAGCCACACTCGTTAGTTTTCTTTTGCTTGGAGGATTCGGTTTTATTTTGCCAGAGGCAAAAGCTCTTTCAATTATTGATTTCTCAATATGTTCAATAGCAACAGGAGGTTTGTTAATGCCTAGCACACAAGCGCCTTCGCAGGGAGCAGGGCATATCCTTCCTGTGAATTCAGGGAAGTTATTGGTTTCCATTAAAATATCCACTGCACGATCCCAATCGTCTTGATACACGGCTTCGTTGAAATCGGGTATGATATTTCCTAGCGGACATCCTTTATGGCAAAATGGAACACCACAATCCATACATCTACTGGCTTGCTTTTTGGTCAGTTCTTCGCTGTGAGGGACGTAGAATTCTTTGTAATCTTTAATTCTTTCTTTAGGGTCTCTGATCTCAGGGAGTTCTCTGTTAACCTTAATAAATCCATCTATTTGTCCCATCAGGCTACTTTTTTATCGGTTTTGTTATTTGAAAGAACTCTTTTTAGTTCTTTCGGCATGACTTTTTTGAAATAGGTTTTTTCAGCCTGCCAATTTTGAAGTATTCTCTGTCCCTTTGGGCTTTCAGTACTGGCGTAATGGGCTGTTAATTTCCCTTGAAGTAATTGGTAATCGTCATTTTCGAGTGGATCTATATCGATCATTTCCATATTGCAGTTATCAGATAGGGCATTGAGTTTGTCGTAAATATAGGCGACGCCACCGCTCATTCCTGCCCCAAAGTTTTGACCTACTTGCCCAAGAATAATGGCAAGTCCTCCTGTCATGTATTCGCATCCATGATCACCGATTCCTTCAACCACCGCTTCTGCACCTGAGTTCCGCACACAAAAACGTTCTCCAGCCTGCCCATTAATAAATAGGTTTCCTGAAGTAGCTCCATACAAGGTGACGTTGCCTATGATGATATTGTCTTCTGCTTTAAATATCGATTTTTTACTTGGCTTAATGGCTATAGATCCTCCGGAAAGACCTTTGGCGACATAATCATTGGCCTCACCAATTAAGGTAAATTCAAGTCCTTTGGCTAAAAAAGCGCCAAAACTTTGGCCGGCACTTCCTACAAAGGAAATCTTGATAGCCTCAGTGAGAAGTCTGTTTTCTCGAATCAAATGCCCTGAAAGGAGTGTCCCAGTGGAGCGGTCAGTATTAAATATAGGATAAGACAGGGCCAAAGGAAGTTTTGTCTTTTTGATATCTTCAATCAATTTCCTATCTAGTACTTCCTCAATTTCATGGTCTTGATCAATTTGTTTATAGGTACCTACATGTCGGGGAGGACGCTCATAGTGAAGTATCGGGGTAAAATCTAATCTATTGATTTTCCAATGATCGATGTCTGATCTTAATTTCAGGACATGAGATTCGCCGATCATTTCATTAACAGTTCTAAAGCCCAATTCAGCCATGATTTCCCTGAAATGCATAACAAGCATTGTGAAAAAATTAACGACATGATCTGGATTACCGGTAAATAGCTTTCGAAGCCCTTCGTCTTGGGTTGCTATGCCCACGGGGCAAGTATTAAGATGGCATTTCCGCATCATAATACAACCTTCTACAATCAACGCGGCCGTGCTGATGCCGTATTCTTCGGCGCCTAATAACGTAGCTATGGCTAAGTCTCTTCCTGTCATTATCTTCCCGTCGGTTTGAAGGGTAACACGACTTCTGAGGTTGTTGCGAACCAATGTTTGGTGCGCTTCTGCAAGACCCATTTCCCAGGGTAAGCCGGCATGTCTTACAGAGCTGATAGGACTAGCGCCGGTTCCACCATCTGCACCAGATATTAGAATGACGTCTGCCTTGGCCTTGGCCACACCAGCAGCGATGGTTCCAACACCAGCTTCTGAAACCAATTTGACATTAATTCTTGCTTCTGGATTTGAATTTTTGAGATCAAAAATAAGTTGTTTGAGATCTTCAATTGAGTAAATATCATGGTGCGGAGGAGGTGAGATAAGACCTACTCCAGGTGTGCTATGGCGAACTTTGGCGATCCAATCATCCACTTTATGGCCAGGTAATTGCCCCCCTTCTCCGGGTTTCGCACCTTGGGCGATTTTAATTTGAAGCTCAAGGGCATTGTTTAAATATTCGATAGTTACTCCAAAGCGAGCAGACGCTACTTGTTTAATTGCAGATCTTTCCCAATCCCCATTCTCTTTTTTCAGATATCGAGCGCTATCTTCACCTCCTTCGCCGCTATTACTTTTGGCGCCTATTCGATTCATGGCAATAGCCAAAGTAGTATGGGCTTCATGAGAAATGGATCCAAACGACATGGCACCCGTGGCAAATCTGCTGAGTATGTTTGCAGCAGGCTCAACTTCTTCTAAAGGTACAGATTGGCGAAATTTGAATTCAAATAAGTCTCGGATGTTAATGATATCTGTTTCTTGGCTATGTACCTGCTTGGTAAATTTTTTAAATAGTTCAAAATCATTCAAACGGGTTGATTTTTGGAGCAAATGAATGGTGTCCGGATTAAGTAAATGCTTTTCTCCACGCTGTTTCCATTGAAAATAGCCGCCAGTTTCTAGCAGTTTGCGATTACTTTTTTTGTATGCGGCTAAATGACGGGTAATGACTTCTTTTCCAAGATCATCAAAATTTAATCCATCTAGTCTACTAATGGTCCCCTTAAAACAAGTTGAAATAACTTCTTGTCCCAAACCTATGCATTCAAATATTTGTGCAGACTGATAAGATTGAAGGGTGCTTATGCCCATTTTAGATAAAATCTTCAATAAACCTTTGCCTACTCCTTTTTGATAATTATGAAGATAGCTTTCTAATGAATGTACCTTACTCAATTTACCTTCATCATAGGCATGCTGAATGGTGTCATAGGTCAGGTAAGGATAAATTGCGCTGGCACCATAGCCAATCATGGTGGCAAAATGATGCGTTTCCCAAGCGTCGCTACACTCAATGATTAAACCTGCTTTGGTTCGAAGACGTTTATTTACCAAATGGTGATGGATGGCCCCAATGGCCAGCAATGCAGGTATAGGGGCTTTGTATTTTGATTCCTTTCTGTTGGAAATAATCAAAATACTATTGCCTTTATTGATGGCATCTTCTGCCTCGTTACAAATTTTACCAATTGCCATGCGAAGACTTTCTTTATTGGCGATGTCAAATGTTGCATCGACTATGTAAAAATCCATGCCCTCTTTTTTTAAGGCTTTGATTCTGTAGAAATCTTCTCTTGAGAGGATTGGTTGCGAAATATGTACTTGCCGAGCGTGTTTAGCCGACTCCTCTAAAATATTTAAAGAATGACCAATTCTGGTAAAAAGGGACATCACCAGTCGTTCACGAATTGGGTCAATTGGTGGGTTACTCACCTGTGCAAAATATTGCTTAAAATAATTGGAGACATGCTGACTCTGTTTTGATAGCACGGCCAAGGGAAAGTCAGAACCCATGGATCCTAAGGGTTCATTCCCTGTTTCGGCAAATGGGAGTACGGTGATTTTGACATCCTCTTCGGTCATTCCGTTGGCTATCTGACGAGTAATCAGCCGATCTGGTTCAATGATTTTTAGGGTTAATTCAGGGATAGGCATTTCCCGAAGTTTGATTCTTTGTTCTTTCAGCCAATCGGCATAGGGCTTGTCATCGCAGACTATTTTTTTAATTTCATTATCATCATAAATCGCTCCATTATTTAAGTCGGCCAAGATCATTTTACCAGGCTGTAGACGTCCTTTTTTCAAAATCTTGGATTCGTCCGTAATAATCGTCCCAGCTTCTGAAGCCATGATAAGCCTGTCGTCAGTGGTAATACAATACCGGGCTGGTCTCAATCCATTTCTATCCAATGTGGCTCCGATTTGATGGCCGTTCGTGAAAAATAATGCTGCAGGCCCATCCCAAGTCTCCATCAAAGAAGAGTGGTATTTGTAAAAGGCTTTGCGCATGGGATCCATTTGATTATTGTCTTGCCATGCTTCGGGAACCAACATCATCATGACATGAGGCAAGCTGCGTCCCGAGAGCGTGAGTAATTCCACTAGAGCATCTAGGTTAGCACTGTCTGAATTGTTAGGATTGGTTACCGGGATCAAATAGGACAGCTCTTCAGTGGTAAAATACTTAGAGCTCATCAAAGCTTCTTTTGATTGCATTTTGGTGACGTTTCCCCTAATAGTATTTATTTCTCCGTTGTGAGCAATATAACGAAATGGTTGCGCTAGCTTCCAGTTTGGGAACGTATTTGTTGAAAATCTCGAATGAATAATGGCAAGGGCAGACATCAACTGAACGTCTTGCAAGTCGTGAAAATAGCCCCTCACTTGTGCTGTTTTCAGTTGCCCCTTATAGATAATGGTGTTGCACGAGAGTGAGGCTATATAAAATTCATCATTTGCTGCTTGAACATAATTATTAATTTGATGGGTGATGTAATTGCTTAGAACAAAAAGCTTTCTTTCCAGGTCATCTCCTTGAAGCTTAGAGTCCTTATGGGTCAAAAAGAGTTGTTCGATATAGGGTTCAACAGAACGAGACTCATGGCCAGGTACCGTTTTATCTGTGGGAACGAGTCGATAGGTGATTAATTTAAACCCCATTTTGCCCATACAGTCATTCATTACTTTGCGACAGAGTTCTCTTGTGGCGTAGTTTTGAGGATAGAAAATCATTCCGACGCCATATTGATTGGATTTTGGTAAATCAATACCGAATGATTTTAGTTGTGATTTAAAAAAATCATGTGGAATTTGAATTAAAATCCCAGCGCCGTCTCCTGTTTCGGGATCTGCACCTGTCGCGCCCCTATGCTCCATATTTTCAAGCATTGTCAATGCATCCTTAACAATATCATGAGACTTTGCACCTTTGATATTGACAACACATCCTACCCCACAGGAGTCATGCTCAAATTCTGGGGTATATAAACTTTTGTTCATAGCATTAAGGGTTATTGAGAGGTAAAACGATCAATGGCAGAATTCAAAAGTACTTAAAATACCAGTTAAAATGCTCATATCACTCAATTATAACAATAAAAGCCACTATATTTTTAATATTTTTATAAGAATGCTTTATTTTTTATAAAAAAAATAAATCTACAAAAAACAGAAGCCACAATTTGAAAAATTTACTTTTATGGTATGTAGATTAAACAGCCTGCTAAAAGAAACTCTTGAGTAAGATCAAAATAAGTTATTATAGGGGCTAGGGTATCT
This sequence comes from Flammeovirgaceae bacterium, assembly GCA_013204595.1. Taxonomy (GTDB): domain Bacteria; phylum Bacteroidota; class Bacteroidia; order Cytophagales; family Cyclobacteriaceae; genus UBA4465. Next base: position 174 of record JABMNK010000080.1, on the reverse strand, counting down.
TTTTTTAAAAGAGAAATAACATTTCATTGTCTTTTGAATAATATTTTTTTTTATCAACTACAAAATCCAATTCTAAGTCGTTGGTATATTGATTGAAATCAACTAAAATTGCGCTTCTATTTATAGGGCCTATAGCTCAGTTGGTTAGAGCACCTGACTCATAATCAGGTGGTC
>JABMNK010000079.1 GCA_013204595.1 Flammeovirgaceae bacterium | reverse complement strand
GTTCCAGAGGCTGCGCCAGCCTTAAAAAAATGATTGGCAACTTCTTGTCCACCACCTATTTCGGCAATAGTTCCATACACTTTTGTGTCTAGATTCAGTTGAAGCGCCTTTTCTTTAGTAGTTAATATTTTAAACTCTTCCATGAAGGTGAAATAAGATACAAAATTAAGTGCTTTAACTCGGTATCTTTAGAAATAGCTGGAGATATTTAAAATTTATAAATTTAAACAAAGATCATTGGTAGAGAGAGTATGGGAATTTATCTTGAGCAATCATTTCATCAGCAATGTTTCTCCTAAGATCTTTTTTATTAATCGCGTTATAGTTGGTATATACATCGATACGGTTTAATAAAAAAGAAAGATCATCACCACTTGACATAGATGCCGAAGCTTCATAACCATCATTTTTTATTTTGGTTACGGCCTCACAAAGGTAAAGTTGTGTTAAATCGACAAATAATTTATTCGATGATTTTTTATGATCATTTAATAATTTTTGAGTTCTCAACAAAGCTGATTCTGCGGCATAAATTTCGATGATCATATCGGCGATGTTGAGCATGATCTCCTGTTCGTCATTAAACGTCGTTCCATAGATTTCAAGACCCTTTCCTAACAGGAGTATTACCGTCGATTTGAGCTGTTCAATGATCAGTTGCTCTTCGGGTAATAAAGAGCCAGTGGCGCTACTTGTAGCAGCCGGTATATTATGATCATTTATAATCGCATCATAGGGTGCTTTCAAATCAAATTGACCTCGAATAATTCTTTTGATGATCATGCCAACCAAAAGCATTCTATTAATTTCATTGGTCCCTTCATAGATTCGGGTAATTCTAGCATCCCTATAAGCTCTAGCCATCGGTGCTTCCTCAGAAAACCCCATACCACCAAATATTTGAACTCCTTGATCAGCAACATAAGTTAAGACTTCAGATCCATGCACCTTTATGATCGCTGCTTCAATAGCAAATTGTTCTATTCCTTTAAGTTTTGCTTGATTTTCCTCTAATCCTTCAGTGATTAGAAAGTTAATTTGCTGATCAATATTATTGCCTGCCCGGTAGGATGCAGACTCTATCGCGTAGGTCTTAGCAGCCATGTCAGCGAGCTTAATTTTAATGGCCCCAAAGCTAGAGATGGATACACCAAATTGTTTTCGTTGGTTGGCATATTGAGTCGATTGAGATGCGAGATGTTTGCATCCATTAATAACCCCACAACCTAGTTTAATTCTACCAATATTTAAAATATTCACGGCAATCTTAAATCCATTTTCACGCGTTGATAGCATATTTTCAATAGGTACTTTAGTGTCATTGAAAAATACTTGACGAGTTGAGGATCCCTTAATTCCTAACTTGCGCTCTTCATCATTCATTGTAATCCCACCAAAAGATTTTTCAACAATGAAAGCTGTTAAATTTCTATCATTTTCAATTTTGGCAAATACTATGAAAAGATCAGCAAATCCAGCATTCGATATCCACATTTTTTGTCCCGAGATCAAATAGTGTTGCTGGTCTGCTGATAAAACAGCTTTGGTTTTGCCAGAATTAGCATCAGAGCCGGCATCTGGTTCCGTGAGGCAATAACAAGCCATCCATTCTCCACTAGCTAATTTGGATAGGTATTTCTCTTTTTGAAGGTCATTGCCGTAATAGAGAATAGGAAGTGTGCCAATGCCTGTATGTGCGCCATAGGCTGTGGTAAAAGATCCCGTAGGTGCGACAATGTCGGCAATCAACATACTCGTATTAAAGCTCATACCTAGGCCACCATATTGTTCGGGAATACTTACGCCCAATAAGCCCAATTCACCGGCTTTGGACATCACTGAACGCATAAGACCTGGTTCTTGTCCATCTATTCTTTCGACATTTGGTAATACCTCCTTATCTATAAACTCTTGAGTGGCATTGGCCATCATCTTTTGCTCATCAGTAAATTCTTCTGGAATGAATTGATCCTTAAAATCATTTTTTGTAAAGAGAAATCCACCTCCTTGAACTTTAGTTTTGATGTTTACTTGTGTCATTATTATAAGAATTAATTGATAATATACGCTGCATGCATACTATCTCAAATTTAATAAATTTTATTATGCATGCAGCGTAAATAATTAAAAAAAAAACAATAAAACGGAAAATTTAATAATCAGTTACCTATATCAACTTGCAAGGCAGCCATACTATCTACAAAAACCCTAATAAATAGGCCATATTGAAGTGGCAAACAGGAAATTAAAAAGTGTTTAGCCAGCGCCAGAGTTGCTGAAGCAAGTTTCCCTTAGACGTTGAAGGGACGGATGCTGTATTATTTTTAGTAATGTGTGATCGTTTGATTACGACCTTCTTGGTTTTTTCCTTCTTAGGTAAAGGGGTTGTTATCGCGTGCATTTCCAAATACTTACGGCGCTTAGCTTCTTTGATTATAGACTTCTCTTGCTTTCTAAGTAGTTGCTGCTTTTTGGCTTTACTCTTTCTTTCGTCTTCCAAGGGGTTAAATTGTTCAGAGAGTGGTTTTACAACATTTAATGTATTTTTTGAAGTCAACTTTTCAGTAGTAATTGTCTTGGTTACCTCTTTTATTTGGCTATTAGGTAATTCAATTTTACCTTTTACAGTCAATCCTTTAAGCAGCACCTTAGTTGCTTTTATTATCTCAGGTTCTTCAGAGGTCTCAATTACCTCATCATTTTTAATTAGCTGAGTAAGATCTTCGATGGGAGGCATGATGACGATTGGCTCCTCATTTCTTGTTTGGTTTATTACTACCTCTTCTGTATCCACGATGGATTCAGTACTTGGTTCATTTTCAGGCAATAACTCAACAACATCATCCCCCGAGATGGAATCTAACGACCCCTCATAGCCATAATGAACCAAAGCCAAATTGATTTGTTCTTCAGTGAGTTTAGAATTTGTCCCTGAAGTTAGTGTTATCGCCCTATTTTCGTAGAAAGTACCTAATTCTGATGGCTTTATCTTTAATCTACGTGATAGTGAACTCAGTCTCATTTAAATAATTAGTTATTAATATCGACAAATATAATTTAGAACGCGCTACTATACGACTTTGACAATTAAAACAATATATATTTTGACTAAATTAGCATGCTTTAGTAATTAATTGAGGTTTTTTTGTAGCTATGAGTCGAAGAAGACAACAGATAATAGATAGGTCCGTAAGGTTATTTAATGAGCGAGGATTTCATGACGTCAGTATCAAACAAATTTCCGATGCACTGCAAATAAGTTCTGGTAATTTGACTTATTATTTTACCAAAAAAACTGATTTATTAAAGGCAATCCAACATCAGTTAATTCAAGAGACGGCAATTGATATCATGCCCAGTGGTTACATTACATTGTATCATTTTGAGGAAATTTTTAAAAATTACAGTGAAATTCAAGCCAAATATCATTTCTACTACAATAATCTTCAATATATTTTCAAGACTTTCCCAAAGATCACTCGAAGCTATCAGGTTATTACCCGAAAGAGATTTAGGGATGCCAAGTTATTGATTAATTATTATATCAAAACAGGAAGACTTAAGCCTGAAAACGAGAAAATAAATTATCAATATTTTATTAGAACTATTTGGATGATCAGTGTGTTTTGGAAAACGCACACGTTGATGACTGATGATACTTTTAAAGACCAACCCTCACAACTTGATATATTGTGGAGCAATGCCATTCCTTTAATGACCGAAAAAGGATATCAGGAATATTTAGAAATCATAAAGTACAACCAAAGAACAGTAGTAAAGGTTTAGTAATGAATATTATAGATTCATTGCAGCTTCAATTCTCCCATCTATTTCCGGTTGTTTAGATGCCAAGGAAACGGTGACAAAAAGAAGCATTGAAACAATCAATGAAAGAGCACCCACATCAATGGCATAAGGTATCTGTATAGAGAATATTTTTAAAGTGAAATTGATCAGTAAACTACTTGAAATAGCTATACTAGCGGCTAACGCAGTGGCGCGTTTCCAATTGAAGCCAATAACAACTGTCGGGACAATAGCAGCGGCAAAGGTACCCCATCCAAAGGCACCTAATATAGCTACCAGATCCCCTGAATAGAGTGCAAATAAGGCGGCAAATACCGTTAGTAAAAAAGTAACTATTCGAGCCCATATTAAATCATTTTTGATCTTGATTCCTAAAGAATCTGGAAGGTCGTGCATCACAGCAGCTGTCCCAATATTTAAAAATGAGTCAGCTGTAGACATAATGGCGGCAAAAAGGCCAGCGAAAACTAAGCCAGCGAGAATGGGATTAGTATAGTACTGCAAATATTGCGAAGCTGCCATATCAGCATTTTCTAAAGGTGAATGCAACCCTTCAATGACTAGTGCACGCATCGCCAACCCAACAGAAATCCATAATAGCGCCGAAAAAAAATAGCCAATGATGGAAGTAGGTAAAATGAATTTCGCGTCAGTAATATTCTTATACATCATCATTTTTGTAATGACATGAGGCTGCCCAGCACCCCCCATCATAAAAATAAAAAACCATGATAGTGATCCCATCATCCCCAATGTCCCCCAAGGGCCAATTGCTCCAGAATCATCTTTAAGAATAATTTCACTAATTTCTTTAAATCCACCTTCAAATAAATTGATCACACTGAAGAAAATTAACACCGCGCCCACAATCATAATACCTCCTTGAAACAGGTCGGTATACACAGAAGCGACGATTCCCCCAGTGATGCTATAGAAAACTAGGATTGAGCAAGAAATTAACATACAATATTCAATACTGATCGTTTTTGCGAAGGAAGAACCATGTAAGATTTCTTGAAGGACGATCGACATGGCAAGAATTTGGGTGGCCAAATAACCCAACACCCCAAGGATAATCGCAATGGCCATCAATGCTTGGGCTGAACGGCTACTGTATCGCAATCTTACTAGGTCTGGTAACGAGATAGGATTACCGATTTCCGCAAAAAGGCGCAGACGTTTGGCCAAAAGAAAAAAGGATAAATTAAATCCCATTATAACACAAACAAACATCCATACCGAACTCATACCCAATTTATAGACGAGTCCAGGACCTCCCACAAATCCAAAACCGCTCAGTAAACTAGAAAACACAGCAAATCCGGTAACCATAATACCAAGATTTTTGCCTGCCATAAAAAAATCTTGCGTTGATTTTGTTTTACGTAGCGCCCAAACACCTACCAACACAGTGAATACCATGTAGGCAGCTACAAAGCCCAGTATGATAGGATTTCTTAATGATTCCACATTATTTTTTATAATTACTTAAAAAGGATTGAAATTCTTTAAATGATTTTTCTGAGATAACCCAATCATCAAAGTTCAATATATATAAAACGGAAAGGATTAAAGGGAATAAACCCACAGCATAAAGCATCACAGCTGTGGGAAGGGGTAATCCTAAAAAAATCTTACCTATTCCTGCAAATGCCAAGATTGTCATGAAGATCAATACCATTAAATAGCTTAGGCAAACTACTAGGATCACTTTTTGTGCCGTATTTTTCTTCGGGGTAGAAAGGTGAAGGGTCGCTAAAGAGATAGATCCAATATATACACCAATACTACCTATAATAAAAGCGATACCAATTAAGAGGTCTATTCTGGATAAAGTCCCTGAAACCATTAAACCAGGGACCCGTAAATGTCCGGACTGCAGATAATCAGCATCAGGACCTTTTATTAACGCAAATCCACATACAAAAGTAAGGAATAGGAGGGAAGAGAATAAAAAAGCGTTTAATCGAAATTTCAAGGACAATATATCTTAAGCTAAATACCTTTATCAAGTTCAGCAAACTAACATAAATTTCCAATTTAAACGAATATTGGAGATTTAAAAATAAAGGAAGATGTGGAAATCTTATCCAGGTAAGTTGTTAATTTAAGAGGCGTATTTCTTCATTTCTTTTCGCTCATACCTGTAATGTATTCACTGACGCCCATCAAATGGGCAGCTATTTTCTCACAAGAATAAAACATGTCTTTATAAAGTGACCTCACTTTAACTGAATAAGTGCCCTTATCCATTCTTTTTCAATTTGTATTTCGTGAAATCGATGATATCTAGATTAGTTTTAACTTTTTTTAAACAAAATATCATAAAAAACGGGATTTAGAGCTTAAAATACGTGTATTATTTCAATTTAATATTTCCATCCTTTTTAGCAACATGAATACCTTCAATAGATTTGTTGTATGAATTAAAATATTCATCTAAAATGGACATAGTTGCATTCAATAAGTCTTTACTCTCTAATAATAGACTAAAATATAATGTGGTATTTTTAGGGCTAGATTCTTCCGATCTTGTTCGTTCAATTTGTCTATTAATCTTATCAGATAGTGAGTTAATTAAGTCAGCGTTTCTTTTTAAAATAACACCAATTTCCTCAAATGATTCACTTTTAAAAGCATTGATAATATCATTAAATAAAATCTCAAAACGATCCTCTAAATCTTTAAGTTCTTTAATCTGCGAGCTCTTTAATTTTTTGTGATTATTATTTAAATGTTTATGACTGGCCTTTGAAATATACTCAAGTGCTTGTGTCATGTCCTGTAAATACCCTAATATATTAATATAAAAGTTACTTGCCGTTAAACTTGATTCGTCTAAATTCTTAATGAAGTAAAATACATTCTCACTCAAGTCATTTACTTCTGAAGAAAGCTTTGTGATTTGTTTTTTATTTTTCTTTAACAAATCCAAATCATATATAGTTAAACCCTTAATTACATTGGAATAAATTCGATTTCCTCGTTTGACGACTCTGACTATATTAGATGCACTTTCGACAATTACGCCTTGAACTGAGCTACTCTCGGCTTTCATCAATCTATCCTCTTCACTTAGTTCCTTCGATTTCTTTACACGCACGATATAATTTGAACCGAAATTCAAAAGTACCATGAAGAGTAAAACAGCGATAGCCGTAGGCCCTCCTAAATTGATTAAATAAGCGATAACCCCTGCGGCTAAAAAAGCAACGAGAGCTGTAAAAAACCAACCACCAATAACATTTAGAACTCCGGCCACTCTATAAACGGCACTTTCACGACCCCAGGCGCGATCGGCTAAAGAAGATCCCATTGCAACCATGAAGGTTACGTAAGTAGTAGAAAGAGGTAATTTGTATGATGTCGCCAGAGATATTAAGACTCCAGCAACCATAAGATTGACAGCGGCTCTTACTAGGTCAAAAGCGGGTAATTCAAACGTTTTATCTTTAGATAATAGTATGACCGGTTGTTTAAATTG
>JABMNK010000008.1 GCA_013204595.1 Flammeovirgaceae bacterium | reverse complement strand
ATATTAAGCGCACCAAAAACATCTTTGAATTGAGCATTTGAGCCTTTTTGCAGGGAACAACAAATATCATCAAGAATTATTGATTTTTCGGGTAGGTAGTTGCCATTACAAATAACCAAATGATTTCCTTTAAGATCATAAAAGGAACTTTTGAAGTCAAAATCAGTACGGTCAGTCAAGACGGTTTTAGTAAAATCAAAGTTCTTTTTAAGAATACGGTCAATAGGGGTATACTTATAATCTTCATCTTTCCTGCCAGGAAAGTCGTGGGCAATGACATAATCAAGTGCCTTTTGACGGGTTTTTAGGTAGGTTTTTGAAAACTTACCTTGCCTCTTATCAAATTGTGATTGAAGTGTATTGATTACTGCTATTTCCATTATTTTTATTGTGCTTCTAGCGCGCCATGTGCTGCCTTTATCCAATCATAGCCCTTTTTTTCTAATTCCAATGCCAATGTTTTATCTCCTGTTTTTACAATTTGACCGTTCAGTAGCACGTGTACAAAATCAGGCACAATGTATTCAAGTAATCTTTGATAATGCGTGACAACTACAATGGCATTATCAGCGGATCTCAATGTATTGACACCATGCGAAACGATGCGTAAGGCATCTATATCTAGACCAGAATCGGTTTCGTCTAATATGGCAAGCGTAGGTGCCAGCATGGCCATTTGAAAAATCTCATTTCTTTTCTTTTCTCCTCCTGAAAAACCCTCATTTAAAGATCGACTCAACAATGCTTGGTCAATTTCGACAATCTTCATTTTTTCCTTCATTAACTTCAGAAAGGTGACTGCATCAAGTGGTTTTTCACCTCGATATACCCTTATTTGATTAAGTGCTGTTTTCAGGAAGTTTGTAGTACTCACTCCAGGGATTTCTACGGGGTATTGGAACGCAAGAAAAACACCTTCTCGTGCTCTTTCTTCAGCTTCTAATTCGAGTAAGTTTTTACCCTTAAAGATGACGCTACCTTCGGTTATTTCATAGCCGTCTCTACCTGCAAGGACGGAAGCTAGTGTACTTTTACCGGATCCGTTCGGACCCATGATGGCGTGAACTTCTCCCGCTTTCACTTCAAGGTTGATTCCTCTAAGGATTTCTTTATCCTCTATTTTTGCATGAAGATTTTTTATTGATATCATTAATTATATTTTTTTATTTTTTCAATTATCCAACACTACCTTCCAAGGTGAGTGCTAGCAACTTTTGGGCTTCCACTGCAAATTCCATAGGTAAATTATTCATCACTTCTTTTGCGAAACCATTTACAATCAATGCAATAGAACTTTCTTCGTCTAAGCCTCTTTGTTTACAATAGAATATTTGATCTTCTCCGATTTTTGAAGTAGTCGCTTCATGCTCAATTTGCGACGTGCTATTTTCGACATCTATATATGGGAACGTATGTGCCCCACATTGATCTCCCATAAGTAGCGAATCGCATTGTGAGAAATTTCTTGAATTGACCGCTCTTTTGGCAATACTGACATGTCCTCTGTAGGAATTTTGCGATTTACCAGCAGAGATACCTTTTGAAACGATTCTTGACCTCGTGTTTTTACCTAAATGGATCATTTTGGTGCCCGTATCAGCTTGTTGGTAATTGTTGGTGACGGCTACCGAATAAAATTCACCAACAGAATAATCTCCTTTGAGAATACAAGAGGGGTATTTCCAAGTCACTGCGGATCCTGTTTCGACTTGGGTCCAAGAAATCTTAGCATGATCACCTGCACAAATTCCACGTTTGGTCACAAAATTATAGATGCCACCTAAGCCTTCTTTGTTTCCAGGATACCAATTTTGGACGGTTGAATACTTGACTTCAGCATTTTTTGCCGCATAAATCTCGACGACTGCCGCATGAAGCTGATTTTCATCTCGCATGGGGGCAGTACAGCCTTCTAAATAGCTCACATAGCTATCATCTTCGGCAACGATCAATGTTCTCTCAAATTGTCCAGTATTGGCCGCATTTATCCTGAAATAAGTGGAAAGTTCCATAGGACATCTCACGCCTTTTGGTATATAACAAAAGGAGCCATCAGAAAAGACAGCTGAATTGAGGGCTGAGAAGTAATTATCAGCTGCTGGAACAACAGATCCTAGATATTTTTTAATCAATTCAGGGTGTTCAATAACGGCTTCACTGAACGAACAAAAAATAACACCCAACTCAGAAAGTGTTTCTTTGAAGGTAGTGGCTACCGATACCGAGTCAATCACCGCATCCACGGCTATGCCGTTTAATTTTTTTTGCTCATTTAAAGAAATCCCCAACCTTTCAAAGGTTTTTGCCATTTCAGGATCAAGTTCATCAAGACTTTTAATATTACCACCCTTTTTAGGAGCCGAATAGTATTTGATGCCTTGATAATTTATTTTGGGATAATGTACATTGGACCATTTGGGTTCTTCAAGAGTCTCCCAAAGCCGGAAGGCTTTGAGTCTCCATTGGAGCATCCAATCAGGTTCCTTTTTTTTATTAGATATAAAGCGGACAATTTCTTCATTTATACCAAAAGGGGCCTCATCTGCTTCAAAATCAACAGACCAACCGTGCTCATATTCTTTAGATGTGAATTCCTCTAATATCTGATCATCCTTACTCATTGCTTCACTTATTTTTGAACGGGTCTATATTGAACGCAAATTTACCACTTATTTATACACATTCTAAATAAGAGCCAATTAAGTAGTAATTTTTTTAGTGATTCACCACTAAAAAATTAAATTCAAGTTACTATTTGGACCAAGTAATGCTACGTATGGTATGCCTTAGGCTTTCAGATAACGTTCAATCAAAAGAAAGATGTCGATTCATGCTCTCCTCCAATGAAATAAAAGTTTCTGTACGCTCAATACCCTCTACTTTTTGAATTTTGTCATGAAGTACATCTTTGAGATGTTTGGTGTCTTTGCAGTGAATTTTTATAAAAATATTGTAATTACCAGTTGTATAATGTACTTTGACAACCTCTGGAATATCCCGAAGCTTCATGACGACTTGATCATAAAGGGAACTTCTTAGCAGGTAGATACCCATGAAGCAGGTGACGTCAAATCCAAGTTTCGAATAATCCATTTTAAGTGTGGTGCCTGTGACGACGCCCATTTCTTCCAGTTTTTTCATTCTAACATGAACAGTTCCCCCTGAAACAAATACCTTTTTTGCTACTTCTGTGTAAGGCATTTTAGCATCTTCCATCAAAATATTGAGAATCTTGAGATCTATGTTGTCAATTTCATAATTCTTACCCATCTTAAACTTATATTTTAGTGATTGTTTAAAAATACGTTACAAAAGTACACAACTATGTAAATTTTCATCTATTTAATTAAATAATTTTTAATATAAATGTAAATACCATTAATTTTGAACAATCAATTAAACGAATTGATATATAATGTAGGGTGATGAAACTGGCAGACATGCCCTCCTGTCTCGGGGGTGAAGGTTCGGGATAAAACACATATGGAGCTCGTATGTGTCTAACTACTTCGTGGAGGTTCGAGTCCTTCTCCTACAGCAATTTTTGGGTTATTATTGTTTATTTTAAAGTCGTTTGTAGGGGTGCAGGCGGCTTTTTTTTTGACCTTTACCAGAACCGGATATAGGGATCGTTTAAATTCGTTTAAACTTGATTGGTTTTAAACAAAAGGACTAAATACCCAAAAAAAACAATTTGAATCAATATTAGATGAAGCGATAATTGAAAATTCCCAGTTGTTTTGGTGCGTTCGAGGATCATCTGAATAATTGCAGCAATAAGAAACCAACCAATATAATTACTGAAAGGGGCTATGACATCTGAGAATGTCCAAAATCCAATTCTTGGAGCAACAGGCTCGATTAGTATATCAACAAACACCATGAGCAATGAGGCCGCTAGTACCTGAAAAAACGGGTTTTGAAAAGCCTTTACGCTAATCGCTCTACTTGCAAAGGTCAAGAGAATCCAATTAATTCCAATCAATAAGGGAACACCTTGTATCTTTAATCCTAGATTCTCCCCATAACTATAGCTCCCGAATATCAGTCCAAAATTGACGCCTAACCATTCAGCTGAAAATCCAATTATAAAAATCAACGATGCGATTTTTATGGTTGTTATATTTTTAATTGGGTAAACATTGGCAAATAAAGCAAAAGTCACCAATAGATTGATCCAGGTTTTGTCTAAAAACCAATCCCAATACCCTAAGCTAATGCCGATCAAGGCGGATAGGTGAAAAAGGTAGATTATCCCGATAGAAAATGAGGAAATTGAGATTCGATGCACGTTCAAAATTATTTATTTACGGGAATTAAATTACTGACAATTTTTGCGGATAACAGACATAGGGGGATACCGCCACCTGGGTGTACTGAACCCCCACAGAAATATAAATTTTTCAATTGTTTTGAGAAATTTGGATGTCTTAAAAAGGCTGCGAATTGACTGTTACTAGAAGCGCCATAAAGTGATCCTTTGTGTGAATAGGTTCTAGATTCAATAGTCATAGGTTCTAGAATTTCTTCAGCTTCGATATATTCTTCAATATTGACTTTAAGTATGCGATTTATTTTTTTGACGATGCGTTGACGTACTTCCTTTTTGAGGGTTTCCCAGTCTTGTCCATAATTGCCTGGGGCATTGATCATCACGAACCAGTTTTCGCAACCTTGTGGTGCGTCTGAACCCTCTTCTTTGCTAGAAATGTTGATATAGATAGTAGGATCTGATGAAATAGATTTTTTATCAAAGATATGTTCAAATTCTTTCTCATAGTCTTGGCTAAAAAGGATGTTGTGAAGATCTAATTCAGGGAATATTTTTTTTATGCCCCAATAAAAAATCAATGCAGAGCTGGATCTTTCCTGTTGAAGTGTTTTGATTGGTTTCTTAAGATTTGGGAGTAATTTGTCATAGGCAGCAAACACATCCATATTACATATGACGATATCACTTGGGTATTGGCCTATATTAGTAATGATCCCAGTGGTCTGCTGGTTGGAGTGCAAAATCTGCTCTACGGATTCATTAAAATGAAATTGGACGCCTTGAGCTTGGGCTAATCGATACAGACTTTGACTGATTTCATGGATTCCTCCTTGAGGAAAGTAGGTGCCTAAGCCCATTTCGAGATGCGGAATAAGGGACATGATGGCAGGTGTTTTGTAAGGTGTAGACCCGTTGTAGGTTGCGAACCTATTAAATATTTGCACTAGTTTTTCACTCTTAAATACACTTCGATTTAAAGTATTCAAAGAGTGAAATAAGTGAAGGCGATAGCTATTAACAAATGCTTTGAAGGTGGCTAATGAAAAATAGGTTTCTTTTCGATGAAGGGATTTTTCTAAAAAGAGTGGTGCTGTCAGGTCATATTTTAATTTAGATCGATCAAGGTACTTTTTAATTGTCTTGGCATCTTCGTTAAACAAGGCGCTGGCTTCCTTTATGAAGACTTCTTGCGAAGCCGCCGCTGAAAAACGGGTCCCATCTTCCCAAAAATAATTACAAATATTTTTTTTAAGATGGTAGTTGAAATATTTCCTAGGAGCTGCTTCAAAAAGTTCAAAAAGTTCATCAATATAGCTCGGTAGTGTAAAGAGAGAAGGTCCCATGTCCCAGCGATACCCATTTTTCTGGAAATCCGTGATTTTGCCACCTGCGTAATCATTGGATTCAAAGGCGATTACTTCGTAGCCTTTACGGCGCATTCTTAGGCTCGCTGCAAGACCTGAAATTCCCGTACCAATAATGATAACCCTTTTGTTCATTAAAATATACTTAAAGTGTTAGGCAAAATAACATAATCAATTAAAGCGTGTACTTTTTGAGCACAGGTTTTAAAATTTTTAAGTTTTTTAAATAAACAAATATTTAAGTAATTCAGTTTAGTTCTTGTTAAATACTAATATTATTACTATTATTGCTAATAATTATAGTAAATTATTCACGTATGTATATTGAACAAATTGGAACACAGATCGCTTTTGATGATCCATTCAACTTAAAACTGGAGTCTAAAAAGTTGTCATCTGGCAAATGTCAAGTAAAGTTCTTTGCCTCATTCCATAAAAAAAAACCTTTTTATGGATATCTTTTAGTTGATTCAGCGTGCTCATTAAAGGATGTCGTTCATCGGATTAGAGAGAAACTCACTTTTATTGAATGCCAAAGAGATTATCAACAAACGCATCTTTATTCTATTGGTAAAATGGCTGGTTTAGATATGAATTTTATCATATTCGATCAATAATTACTTTATTTGGAAATAACTATTTAATACTATGTCTATAGCTGAAAACTTAAAATATTTAAGAAAAAGGAGCGGATTTACCCAAGAGCAATTTGCTCAAGAATTGGGTATTAAGAGGTCGTTAGTGGGCGCTTACGAAGAGGGCCGGGCAGAGCCTCGACTGCAGAATTTAGTGAAAATATCAGAGGTACTCAATGTTTCTGTCGATGGCCTTATTGGCGAAGATATGACGATCCAAAATCCCCGAAAATTTCAAAGAGAGCGAATTAAGATCTTACCCATTACTCTCGACCGTGATGACAATGAAAACATTGAATTAATCAATCAAAAAGCATCTGCGGGATATCTCAATGGCTTTTCAGATCCAGAATATATTTCAGAATTGCCGAAATTCCAATTACCTATTTTAGCTAAAAACGCAACTTATCGTGCATTTGAACTTGTGGGTGATTCTATGTTACCCCTTTCAACAGGTAGTATCGTTATTGGCAAATACATTGATTCGGTACAAGACATTAAAAACGGAAAAACATATGTATTGATAACCCACACTGAAGGCATCGTATACAAGCGTTTATTTAACTATATTGAGGAGCGGGGTAAGCTTTACTTGGTTTCTGACAATCAAGCCTATAGTGCCTACGAAATTGATCCTGAGGAGGTAGAGGAGGCATGGGAGGCACGTGCCTTTATTAGCATTGATTTCCCAGATCCAGCAGCGTCTAAGGAGATATCGATTGATAAGTTGACGGATATCGTTTTGGATATTCAAAAAAATGTAAAAAACATTAAAGACAATTTTGACTTAAATAATTGATTAATTAGGAGTTGTTGATAATGAGATAATCTTATCAATTTTAAAGCAAATTCACGATGATTTATTTTGACTTTTAGCGATATTTTCAAGAGAAGTCATCAATATCCCATCTAATTTTAAGTTGTGTTTTTTTGTTCTGTCTTCCCATATGATAATTTTGATTGGAATAACTCGAAGAGAGCAATAGTACTTATTTCACTCCAAGATTATGGCTAAGTTTAGCCTAGAAGTAGTTCTATCACATTGCTATTTACACCCCTAGATACGATGTCATCAGAAGAGGAATACATGGGCTATTCAAATTGAATTAATGCAATTATTAATATCAAGAGACTACTTAATATCAAGTAACATTGCAGCCGAAAACCTATATATCCGCTTAAAGAGGGTGTTTTTTCATAACGTCACTTACAAATAGATTTGAAATAGCCTGTCATAGTAAATTGAAAAATGGCATATTTGCAGAATTATTGAATAGTAATTATTTTTTTAAAAAGTATCTAATGTTTTTTTGATCATGAGTTCAAAATCGGTAAAAATAACCTTGCCCGATGGGAGTTTGAAGAGTTACATTGGACCAATAACGGCGATTGATGTAGCGCGGGAAATTAGTGAAGGATTGGCGCGAAATGTTTTAGCGGCTAGAGTAAACGATCAGGTTGTTGATGCTACCAGGATCATTGATGCTGATGCCACGCTAGAATTACTTACATGGAATGACCAAGATGGCAAGTCAACCATGTGGCATTCCTCTGCTCACCTGATGGCAGAAGCGTTGGAAGCCTTATACCCAGGTGTCAAATTGGGGATTGGGCCTGCCATTGACGCTGGATTTTATTATGATGTTGATTTCGGTGATCGTCCATTTGATGGAGATCAGTTGGTACTGATCGAAAATAAAATGTTAGAATTGGCGCGTCAAAAAAATGATTTTAAAAGGGCAGATATCTCCAAAACGGCTGCAATAGAATATTTTCAACGAAAAGGAGATGAATACAAATTGGAACTTATTGATGGTTTAGCTGACGGCACCATCACCTTTTATTCCCAAGGGAATTTCACAGACCTCTGCCGAGGTCCACACATTCCAAATACTGGATTTATCAAGGCCATAAAAATTTTAAATATCGCAGGTGCTTATTGGAGGGGAGATGAGAAGCGAAAACAATTGACAAGGCTTTATGGGATTTCTTTTCTCAAGCAAAAGGATTTGTCTGAGTATTTGGAATTACTGGAAGAAGCAAAAAGGAGAGATCATCGCAAGATTGGTCAAGAATTGGGTTTATTTACTTTTTCAAAGAAAGTAGGTAAAGGGTTGCCTCTTTGGTTGCCCAAAGGTGCAATATTAAGAGAAAGGCTCGAGAATTTTCTACGCAAAGCACAGGTTAAGGCCGGCTATGATCCAGTTGTTACCCCTCATATTGGTAGTAAAGAGCTTTATGTTACCTCAGGGCATTATGAGAAGTACGGCCAAGATTCTTTTCAGCCTATTAGGACACCTGCAGCGGATGAAGAATTCTTATTGAAACCTATGAATTGTCCTCATCATTGTGAGATTTACAAATCCCAACCACGTTCATATAAAGAGTTACCCGTTCGATATGCTGAATTTGGAACTGTTTACCGTTATGAACAGAGTGGCGAATTGCATGGTTTGACGCGCGTAAGAGGATTTACCCAAGATGACGCACATATTTTTTGCAGACCAGATCAAGTCAAAGAAGAATTTGCGAAAGTAATTGACCTTACGCTATATGTGCTCAAAGCCCTTGGGTTTCCGGAATTCACGGTGCAAGTGTCCCTACGTGATCCGGAGAATCCTCAGAAGTACATTGGTTCTGATGCAGATTGGAATAGGGCTGAATCTGAGATTCAAGAAGTTGCGGCAGAGAAGGGATTAAAAACAGTTGTAGAAACTGGAGAAGCTGCTTTTTACGGGCCTAAACTTGACTTTATGGTGAGGGATGCCATTGGAAGAAAATGGCAATTGGGTACCATACAAGTAGATTATAATTTACCCCAACGCTTTGAATTAGAATATGTTGGCTCAGATAATTTAAAGCATCGACCAGTTATGATTCATAGGGCACCATTCGGTTCTCTAGAGCGATTCATAGCGATTCTCATTGAGAATACGGCAGGTAATTTCCCTCTGTGGTTGGCGCCAGATCAGGTGGCTATTTTACCTATTTCTGAAAAGTATCACGATTATGCGCAACAGTTATTTTTGGATTTACAAGAAAAAGATATTAGAGGATTTATTGATCATAGAGATGAGAAAATCGGAAAGAAAATAAGGGATGCTGAGGTTAAAAAAATTCCTTTTATGTTAATCGTTGGAGAGAAGGAGCAATCGGAAGAAAAAATCTCGATAAGGGCTCATGGCAAAGGGGATTTGGGTACTTTAAGTCTGATAGATTTTCTAGAAACTTTTCAGAAGGAAGCATTTCGTGATTTATAATAAGGTTCTTTGTGTCAGACAAAGAAGATTTTTGACGTGATTTGTGCGTTATTGATTAAATTTCTTTAAAACTTTGTCCTTTTTTGGAATTAAGTTTTTTAATACATTTTTAATTTGATCATATTTGCGTCTCATTTTTTTATGGTTTAACAAGTAAAAACAAAGCAATTAGCAAACAAGGAGTAAAAAGACCTTTTAGAGGTCGCGCTGAAGAGCCCTATAAGGTAAACGAAAAAATTCTAGCTGCGTTGGTTCGAGTGGTAGGAGAAAATGTAAAAGTGGATGTTTATCCCCTGAGTATTGCTTTAAATTTAGCAAAAGAGCAAGGGTTAGATTTGGTTGAAATTTCCCCGAAGGCAGAACCACCCGTTTGTAAAATAACTGACTACTCAAAATTTAAGTATGAGCAGAAGAAAAAGCAAAAGGAAATAAAGTCTAAAGCGCAAAAGACAGTTGTAAAGGAAATAAGATTTGGTCCTAATACCGATGATCATGACTTTGGGTTTAAACTTAATCATGCGAGAAAGTTTTTAAATGAAGGTTCTAAGGTCAAGGCTTATGTCCATTTTGTAGGAAGAACCATTGTATTTAAGGAAAGAGGGGAAATTCTCTTATTGAAGTTTGCTCAATCTCTTGAAGAATCTGCTAAGGTTGAGCAGTTTCCTAAATTGGAAGGTAAAAGAATGTTTTTAATGTTGTCACCAAAGCAGAAGTAAATAAAATAATAATGCCAAAAGTTAAAACAAATTCGAGTGCAAAAAAGAGATTTAAGTTGACTGGGTCAGGTAAAATCAAACGAAAGCACGCATACAAAAGTCATATTTTGACAAAAATGGAAACCAAGCAAAAACGTAATCTTACGCAAGCAGGCTTGGTTCATAAATCAGATCAGCACAACGTCAAGTTGATGTTGCATATTTGATTGGTTATAATTTATCACCCGATGATTGGTTTTAAGTGCATTTTGCCGCCAATTGTTAAAAACAAACAGTAATGAGATCAGTAAATCATGTTGCGTCAAAGGCGCGAAGAACAAAAATGATGAAGCATGCCAAAGGATATTTTGGCAGAAGAAAGAATGTCTGGACTGTTGCCAAGAATGCCATAGAGAAGGGCTGGCAATATGCGTACCGAGACAGAAAAGTTAAAAAGAGAGAGTTTAGAGCACTTTGGATACAGCGTATCAACGCGGGTGTGCGTCAATATGAATTGAGTTATTCAAAATTCATGGGCCTTCTCAAGGCCAAAAGTATTGACATCAATCGAAAGGTTTTGGCCGACTTGGCTATGAATCATCAGGATGCTTTTAAGGCAATCGTGGATGCGGCCAAAAAGTAATATTTAATCATTCAAGAAAAAACCGTTCAGCATAGCGCTGAACGGTTTTTTTTATTTAAAAATCCAGACTATGGTAGGGACATTCAGTCCGTTTCGCTTTCATTGATATCGTTGGGGTTTTCTTGTGAGAATTCACCAGTAACAAGTTGTAATACCCTGTTTTTATATGTTCTGCCAATGGGAAGGACATGGGCTCCAATTTCTATTACGGTACTTGAAATTGATTGAATTTGATTTTTCGCAACAGTAAATCTTTTATGAATTCTTATAAAATCATGCTTAGGTAATAGATTGGTGAAATTCAGTAGATTTGAGTGGACGATGTAATCATAATAAGTGGTTTTGATCGTTACGTAGTCTTTTAAACTTTCAATAAATAGAATGTCTCTAAAATTGATTCTCTTGTTTTTCTTGTTTGTATTGACAAATAAGTACGATTGTTCTTTGTGATTCTCGGGATACTGAGATTGAGATTTAAGATCTCGATGGTACCTACTGAGTGTTATTAGGAATCTTTTAGTGGTAATTGGTGCGAGTAGATAATCTATGATTTGTGTCTGTTCGAAGCATCGAAAGGCTAATTTTTCTGTTTCAGAGATTACGACTACAGCTGTTTCTTTCTGTAGTAGTGGGAGTATATCAAAAGGCGAAATGGGGTCAATATCATCAAATATGAATAGTAGGTCAATGGCGGTTGAGTTAATTACATTTAGGAGTGTTTTGAATTCTCTGACCTGGGGCAATAGCTTAAAATCAGCATATTGGGTTACTAATTCAGCCAATGGTACGGTTTTTTCAAGGTCGGCCCCGTAAACAATGCAATTTGACATAATCTGTATATATAAATGCTTTATTAATAGATAAAATACAAATATGCATTATGTATATGATAATAACTCATTAGTATAATATTTATTTATTTGATAATTAAATTGGCTTCTTTTTATGTTTATTTAGCTAATTATGTTTTTCTAAGCTAATAGTTATTGAAATTATAATATAAGATGTCTGCCTCAACTTTTCAGAATCATAGTTTGATTAATTCTTTTGTTATAGGAATCGATATTGGAGGCACGAATACGAGAATTGGTCTAGTCAATACCCTAGGGGAAATTGTTTCAGATTCGAGAATTGATACCCCTTTGTTTTTTTCGGCAAATTTATTTTTGGAAGCTTTAGCGCTAGAGGTTGATTTCTTTTTTAAGGCAGGTCATAAAATTTTGGGTATTGGGATAGGTGCGCCAAGCGTTAATTTGAAATCCGAGATGATAGAGAACGCGGCTAATCTCAATTGGGAGGGGCCATTGGCGGTTACTCATTTTTTGAAAAATCGTTTTCAGGTTCCTGTAGCGATCACCAACGACGCTAATTTGATGGTATTGGCCCATCAATATTTCGGGAAGATTAAGTATGAACATTTTGTGGTGGTTACCTTAGGGACAGGGGTTGGTTCAGGGATCTGTTGCAATGGCATGCTATTAAATGGAAGAGATGGATTTGCGGGAGAAGTGGGGCATCTAATCGTTGAGCCATTAGGTAGGAGTTGTCATTGCGGAAGGCAAGGTTGTTTGGAGACCTATAGTTCAGCAAATGGTATTAAACGCTCGATCATGATGCTAATGGCGCAAAAATATGGTTCTGAAGATGTGTTTAAAGACATAAAGATAAATGAACTGGACACGAAAGTAATAGCTGAATTAGCGTCAAAGGGTAATCAAATTGCCATAGAAGCATTTCATCTCGCAGGAACGATGCTAGGCGCTGCCTTGGCCAATTTTGTTGTTCTTTTCAATCCCGAAATTATATTTTTAACTGGAGGGGTTACCAATGCTGGGTCCTTGCTATTTGGGCCAACGATCGAAGCTTTTAATCAATCTTTATTGAACGTTTATCCAGAAGCTATCCCTATTGAGCAATCAGTATTTGGTGAGAGTGAGGGAGCTGTTTTGGGAGCTGCTTCTTTGATTTGGAATACTTATGATACTACTAATAATTAATGATTATGAATGCAAATTGGAACACTATGGCAAACTATCTAGGTAAGCAACATTGGGAGTCATCACCTTTCACTAAGAAAGAGAAGATTCATACCGAATTGTATGTAGATTCGGGTACCGCCTCTGCAGCTATTGCCAATGAGATTGCTCAGGCAATTAAAGAAAAACAAGCCATAGGTGAATATTGCGTTCTTGGTTTAGCGACGGGGTCGTCTCCCAAAAGTGTATATAAAGAACTGATTAGATTACATAAGGAGGAGGGACTTAGTTTTGAAAATGTAGTTACTTTCAACCTTGATGAATACTATCCGATGAATCCGATGGCTTTGCAAAGTTATGTGAAGTTTATGTATGAGCAGCTGTTTGATCATGTGGACATAAAAAACGAAAATATCCATATTCCAGATGGCACTGTCGATAAAAAAAATATCAGCACTTTTTGTGACGATTATGAAGATAAAATCGCCAAACATGGCGGTTTAGATATACAAATATTAGGCATTGGTCGCACGGGTCATATAGGATTTAATGAGCCAGGATCATCATTACAGTCGATGACCAGGATGGTCAATCTTGACCATATTACAAAGTCGGATGCAGCCAGTGATTTTTTTGGTGAAGAAAATGTTCCAATGAAGGCCATCACGATGGGAGTAGGCACAATTCTAAAAGCGAAGAGAATCATCATTATGGCCTGGGGAGAGGGCAAGGCAAAAATTGTTGCACAAGCGATCGAACAATCACCATCAGACAATTTACCAGCGAGTTATCTCCAGTTTCATATCAATACGATTTTTGTTTTGGACGCAGCTGCGGGTGCTGAATTATCTAGGATCAAACAACCTTGGATTTCGGGAAGTGTAGACTGGACGCCAGAATTAATGAAGCAGGCTGTTATTTGGCTTTGTTTAAAGTTGAATAAGCCTATTTTGAAGCTAACGGCGCGTGATTATTCTGACCATGGAATGGTGGATTTGATTCTTGAAAATGACACAGCTTATAATATAAATATCAAGATTTTCAACAAATTGCAGCGCACTATAACTGGTTGGCCAGGAGGTAAACCAAATGTTGATGATAGCAATCGTCCAGAGCGTGCGAGTCCTACCAAAAAACGAATCATCATTTTCAGTCCACATCCAGACGATGACGTGATTTCTATGGGTGGAACCTTTTTGAGATTGGTTGATCAAGGACATGAGGTACACGTTGCTTATCAGACTTCCGGGAATATTGCTGTGTTTGATGAAGAAGTAATCAGATTTGCGGACTTTTACGCCGACCTACACAAGGAATACACTGAGACGTCTGGAGAAATTATCCCGATCTACAAAGAGGTTGTTAAAGCCATAGGGCAAAAGAAAGCAGGACAAATAGATGAACCTATTGTTCAGAAAATAAAAGGACTTATTCGTATGGGGGAGGCCAAATCTGCTTGCAGATATGTAGGAATACCAGATGAAAATATTCATTTTTTGAACATGCCTTTTTATGAAACGGGGGCCATAGAGAAAAATCCAATCAGTACCCCAGATATTGAAATTATTTCTGAACTTATTGAGAAAATAAAACCACATCAAATATATGCCGCAGGGGATCTTTCAGATCCACACGGTACGCATCGCGTATGTTTAGATGCCATATTTAAGTCATTGGAGATCCTTAAAAAGGAAACTTTCATGAGTCAATGCTGGGTTTGGCTCTATCGAGGTGCATGGCAAGAATGGTCGATAGAAGATATCGAAATGTCAATCCCTTTAAGTCCAAGTGAGGTTTTACGGAAAAAGAAAGCCATATTTAAACACCAATCGCAAAAGGATTCCGCGGTATTTCCAGGTAGTGATGAAAGAGAATTCTGGCAGCGTGCTGCGGATAGAAATAGCGAAACGGCAGTAACTTATCACCGTTTGGGCTTAGCAGAATACGAAGCGATGGAAGCTTTTAAAAGGTATTTTTTTTAACTAAAGACAATGTTCTTTCTAACGATTAATGGTTATCAATGACAGATTATGCTTTTAGAAATCAAAAGGATTGATGAGCGCTTCACGGATAATTTTTATTTGCTCAGATTTGATTTTGTGATTTATGCGTATATCACCACAGCTTATTGATGTGTTGAGAATGGTATCTTTCACATCAAATCGATTTTCTATAGGAGCGGTTGCTTTGTAGTGGGTATTGAAATAGCGATGATCCTGATTTGAGGTTATTTTTTTTTCTATAAGATGTATCATGACTTTTGATTTTTACGGATTGGATCTGAGTGCTTAAACTATCGTCTTGAATAAACACACTGCCAAATTTATATTTGAATTATTATTAATTAATTTTTCATTACTATACAATGATAAATACAAGTAGTTCAGTTTTACCGAACTACTCATCATTCATTAACTTTGTGGTAAAATGCCGGATAATAAAAAACCTCTAATTAGATATCAGGTCATTGATCGATGTATTCGTAATAGATCAAAGAAATATTCCTTTAAAGATTTGCTAAAGGAAGTTAATGAAGAGTTGGCCTACAGAAATTTAGAACCGATTGGCAAAACTAGTTTTTATAAGGATATCAAAGATCTTCAAGTAGAGTTTCAGGCGCCTATTGTTACTATTTGGGAGGGTAATTCCAAGTATTATAGATATTCTGATGAGTTTTATTCCTTCGGAAATCAGCCTTTAAATCAAGGTGAAATAGAACACATTAAAGATGCAGTATTAATTCTTAATCGTTTTTCAGGATTGCCGGGGTTTGAGTGGATCGACGAATTGTTGTCAAAATTAGAGTTGGGCACGTTTCAAGAAGTTTCTGACAAAAGAATTATTGCTTTTGAAACCAATGAATTCTTAAAAGGAAAAGAATATGTCGGTCTGTTATTTAAGGCAATAATTAGCCATAATGTCGTCCAAATCAGCTACAAAATTTTTGGTGCCGAAAACATTAAAGTTCACACGATTCATCCTTATTTTTTAAAGGAATTCGATAATAGATGGTACGTTTTGGGTTATTATGAAAAAAGAGATCTATTAATGACATTGGCAGTAGATCGTATAGAGGAACTTATTGTGCGAGACGATCTTTCTTATAAATTGAATGAACGTTTCGATTTTGCTGAGTACTTTGAAGATGTGATAGGGATAAGGAAAGACACAAACCAAAATGAGGTTAAAATCACCCTGAAATTTTCGTCAATGATGGCTGACTACATCAAAACAAAGCCCTTGCATGGTTCTCAGAAACAGATAAATGAAGATGATCAAGGAAGCCTCATTGTTTCAATTGAAGTTATTCCCAATTTCGAATTAGAAAATCTTATTTTTTCTTTCAAAGATCAGGTAGAAGTATTGGCACCAGAAACTTATCGAGTACACATGAAAACCCTCCTGAAAAAAACATTGACTCAGTACATTAACGATTAAGAAGAAGCCTGTTTTTTGAACTTATAGATGAAATGCAAATCAGACCACTTTAATTAATGGTTTCCTGCATAATCTAATGCAGGAGCGCGATCACCTATGATAGGTTCATATTTGAAATTATCACCTCTTCGTCGGTTTAATTCGATTTTAGCCTTTTCTATTAGCGTAGGATCATTGAAAAGATCAATAATGGTCATGGCCATCGTTTTGGAAGCGACGGTCATACCTTTAATGCCTAGTGTTGTACCACCAGCAGCGACTGCTTGCCAGCTGTGGCCAGGTGTTCCTGGAGGCCAAGTAGCTGCCGACATACTTACCAAAGGAACAATCCAACTTACATCCCCGGCATCGGTTGAATAATTACCGGCAATTTCAGAAGTCACAAAGGGTTCTACTTTAGAAGCCATTTCAGGAAGAAGGTCTTCAGAATTGTAGGTGGTCATTATCTTTTCTGCGAATGTATGTTCTTCTTCGGTATAGGTTACCCCACCGACTAGTGTTAAGTTTTTATGCATAACTTCTGATAATATCGCATTGGGTAAGATATTAAATGAACCTCCGGTCATCTCATAACTCATTATAGTTCCAGTGCCCAATGCGGCACCCTGTGCGGCTAGAATTGATCGATCTAAAATATCCTTCACCGTGCGCATGTCAGGATGGCGGAAGAAATAATATACTTCTGCGTTAGCGGGGACTACGTTGGGAGCTTCTCCTCCCTTGGTAATAACATAATGAATGCGACTTTCAGAGGGCACATGTTCACGCATCATGTTCATCATATAATCCATAACTTCTACACCGTCTAAAGCGCTACGTCCTTTTTCTGGCGCACCAGCGGCATGAGTTGAAATACCTTTAAAGCGAAACTTGACGCTAGCTATAGCAAGATTGGAAGCAACTCTTACCGAATTTTCGTTGCCTGGATGCCAATACAAGGAAGCGTCAACATCGTCGAATAAGCCTTCTCTTGCCATGTATACCTTTCCTGATCCGCCTTCCTCTGCAGGCGTCCCATAAACGCGAATAGTACCTTGATGACCAGTTTTGAGTAGCCAGTTTTTAACCTCTATTGCTGCGGCAACTGCTCCAGTTCCGAAAAGATGATGTCCGCAGGCGTGTCCTGATAGATTACCATCTTCCCTTTCTTTTAGATAAGGAACCGCCTCTTGAGATACCCCAGGGAGTGCGTCGTATTCTGCCAATACGCTAATCACTGGTTTTCCAGAGCCATAAGAAGCGATAAAGCTTGTAGGAATGTCAGCAACCCCTGTTTGAATGGAGAATCCATCTGCCTTGAGAAGATCTTGTAATAAAACACAGCTTTCAAACTCTTGATAGCCTATTTCTGCCTTTTCCCATATCTTCAAAGCGGTATTGGCATATATGGGCTCTTTGCTATCAAGGGCTGCTATGATTTCTTTTTTATCTTTAGCTATTTTCTGACCATTTGAAGTTAAACTATTGAAGCCAATCAATAGGGATAGTATTAGCAATTTTTTCATTTTGATATGTTTGAATTTCAACTTTTAACTGTTGATCTATGGAAGTAATTTAAATGAACTGTTTTGATTTTTCGTTGTATTTTACAAATACGGTTTTTAATCAGTAAAATAATGAATTAATTATGTTGTCTTTTTTTTCTTTTTAGATGATTATAATCATCTAAAAAGAACCATACAGTAGGTTACATTTATTAATAGGCATATAATTACTAAACTCGGATCGCTATTCGCCACCAGAACCCGTTACGATTAAAGTAGTATTATTCTTTATTACTAATGTTTTACGTTAGCCAAGTTGCACGAGCCGTCGACGACTTCTTAGTTTCTTGGCTCTACTGATCCGAGAATGGTCATTCAGCCTGTTGGAATATTTTTTCATCGCGATAGTTAAGAAAACTCTTTAAAATCATCGTCTTGGGATCATGTTTATTGAAATGTGTGTAATAAGTATGAATGACTTTTGTCTAGAGGTCTCGTTACCTGCAAGCTAGTTGCTACCTCAGGTATGAGGCAACGGAGGGTACCTTAACAGCAGTCTAATCAGATGTTTTTTCAGAAAACACGCCATTATTAAACATAAGGTGTAATTCATTATATTTGCTTAAACCTACTCAATTACTTGATGAAACTAACATTATCATTTTTGCTACTAATGTTCCTGTTATTTTTCTATAAAGCAGAGTCACAATTGCTGTCTTCAGATTGTCCCGCATCACCTTACCCTATTGAGATCACTCAGCCCGACAATACTAAAATTCGAGTGATAGCCAAAGGGACTATGCTAAATAATCATGTCGAAACGCAGGACGGTTACAGCATAGTAAAAAACAATTATAATTTTTATGAATATGCGCGTCTCATTCAGGGTCGGTTGGTTCCCTCAGGGTTTTTGGCGGGGGAGCATCATAAAACGCCTGACGTTGAAACTTTTCTCAGTACGCAAACTAAGCACTTACAGGCTACTGCTAATAGGGAATCATTTTCTAATACTAGAAATCAAGATGCGTTAGAATCGGATGAGACAACTATTGATCTGGCATTTCCCAAACTAGGAACTCATAAAGTATTGGTCTTATTAATTGATTATCCCGATTTGCCAGCAACACATACTGTTGCTGACTTTGAAAGCTTTATGAATCAAGAAAACTACAATGGTACGGGTAGTTTCAGGGACTATTTTTTGAAAGTTTCGGATAACAAATTAGATGTTAATGCAGATGTAGTTGGCTGGTATAGGGCTGATAGTGCTTATGCGTACTATGGAAATCAAAATGGATATGACAGATCTCGTGGGTTGGTTAGAGAGGCTGTGGATGCCGCAGAAAATGCAGGGATTGATTTCGCAAATTATGATAACGATGCAGATGGTTATGTGGATGGCGTAATTGTCGTTCATGCAGGAAATGGTGCGGAGGAAGGAAGTCAAAATGAATATGTTTGGAGCCATCGCGCTGGATTAGGCTCTAGTTATTACAGGTTTTATGACGACGTGTACATTAGTGATTATATGATTAATCCTGAAAGACGTGGTTGGGCAAATAATGGCGCAGGAGACATTGTAGGCATTGGCGTTTTTTGTCATGAATTTGGTCATGGACTGGGTTTGCCTGATTTATATGACACCGATTATACTTCAGCAGGCATTGGGAGCTGGGGTTTGATGGGTGGTGGTGGCTGGCTAGGTGGTGAGAAAATCCCTGGTTTTATGTCGGCTTGGAGCAGGGTTTCCTTAGAATGGGCCACCCCGCTGAAAGTTTCTAGTGGAACTTATTCATTAACTTCATCAACGGCTACCACAATGGTCTATAAGATTAATACGTCTATATCTAAAGAATACTTTTTATTAGAGAACAGACAAAAAACAGATCAAGATGCTTATTTAGCTGGATCTGGTTTAGCTATCTGGCATATAGATGACAATCTATCGACTAATAGCGATGAAAATCATAGATGGGTGGATTTAGAACAAGCGGATGGATTGGGTCATTTAAATACGAAGGATGCTGGAGCAGATGCTGGGGATCTTTATCCAGGAAGCTCTGTTAATGATTCGTTTACTGGTAGTTCTTTTCCTAATTCAAACACATATGATCTGGCTGCATCTGGAATTGAAATTACAGGAATTACTGAGTCGAATGGTCTGGTCAGTTTTAATGTGAGTGGCGGAGACGAGCGATTTGACCTGGTCAATGTAAGTTTTTCTCTAGATCTCACCAATTATCCAGGCACACAAACACCTTACATCTATGGTGGATGGGATAACTATTGTGCTAATTGTAATTCAATGACAGATACTGATGGGGATGCCATTTGGACATCAACCATTAGCATGGCAAGGGGGGATTACAAGTTTATTTTCATCAGAGGCATCCCGTTTGTTAGTGGCACTGAGTATGAAGATTTTAATGGGGAAGCAGCTTCTTGTAACGTCCCCACCACAGGCGTTTTTACAGTTGATTGGTATTTCAGGACTTTGGAGGTTACTGGATTGTTGGAGAATCAGCTCTATGGAGGTCGTACGGTTGAATGGGATACATGTCCATCGGAGCTTCCTGCCATTTCATTAACTACCGACACCACAAAGTTATTAGAGGGGGACTCAATTAAAGTACATGTCTTATTGTCTCAACTTAGCGCAGACACCGTCATAGTTGGTTTGTCCGGTTCTGGATCTGCTGTTTTGGATACGGATTATAGCTTAGAATCCCAAGTGATTATTATACCTGGGGATACTGTAGGATTTGCCTGGGTTAGTGCTTTGGATAACGAGATTTACAGTTTGATAGATAAAAATCTTTCTGTAACCATGTCGAGTATTATCTACGCTACTGCATCAGCGAAAAATATAATATCGTTGCTGATTGTCAATAATGATCCGCTTCCAATACTGAGCTTACATGCGGAAAATACATCGGTAAATGAGGGTGATTCAATTCAATTTAATGCCAAAATTTCGCGCTTAAGTGATGAAGTAACCGAGATAGGATTAACTTATACTGGAACTGCTCAAAAAGGAATTGACTATGACGTTCTGGATGTCATGACCATTCCGGCTGGTGATACGATCTCGTCAATGATGATTCGTGTCAATCAAAATAATCTATATGAATTGGATAAGAATGTGTCAGTAAGTATTGCTGATTTAACCAATGCCACTTCGGAGTTTCAATCAGGTCTTGAATTAACTATTATAAACATTGATGAGGCACCTATATTGACTATTACAGCGGATAAATTATCGATAAATGAAGGTGACAGTGTCACGCTGACCTTTAGTTTATCTACCACGAGTGGTGCTACTGCTGGAATTAACCTTGGGTTATCCGGAACGGCAGAATCAATTGCTGATTATTCATCATTAGGTACGACTGTCAATATTCCAGCAGGTAGTATCCTTAATACATTGACCATTTTTTCTGTAGATGATGATGATTATGAAATAGATGAATCGTTAAATATAATTTTTGAAACAGAAAATGTGACTTACAATGATGGTGATGTTACCATTACATTGATCAGTGAGGACTTGTTAGGAATCGGGGAGATAGTTGAAATAGCCATTTACCCCAATCCAACCACAGGAATGATCAGTTTAGAAATGATCGACTTTTATGAATTGACTATCTATGATTTATCAGGTAAAAAAATAATGCAATCCTATATGCCTAGTTTAAATATCAATCAATTAAAAGTGGGGACTTATCTTCTAGAAGCTTCAGACAAATCGGGACGCAAAGTCAAGGCCAAAATATTAAAAAAGTAATTTTTATAGTTGTAGGGTAAACGATTGAAGTTAGAAGGGCATAAAATACGCGGCATGCTACCTTAGTAGGGGCGCTAAGCGATAAAAATTGATAAAAAGTTTTTTTTTAGACATTTAAGGGATGGGGATTCGTTTCCTCCACTTGAATAAGGAGATCGACTTATTGTACTGAAAATCTTCAGGATAGGTCAGATGTGACGTAACCCATTTACAAGTCGTTAAATTAGGCCGTTTGCTACTTACTGTTTTCAATTATGGCTAATGGTTAGAATAATTTATCAGGCTTAGGTCTGAAGTAGTTATTTTATCAGGGTCTCAAAAACTGAGAAGTTTAAACCACTTTTGAAACGTTATGTATGGTTCAGTTAGGTTTTACGATCCTCAATAGTCGCAGCTTGGTAACTATTTTTTATTGAATCTGAGCGGTATAAAATGTTATAATTGACAAAATAATGTATGGATATTATACCGTTAGCATAAAATAGTCTTTAAGATTAAATTCAAATTGATTAAATTAAATTTTGAATTCTGTCATAATTTAAACCTTATTGAAAATGAAAGTCTCGCCTAAAATCTTTGCTTTAATTGGTGTATTTGTTTGTTTTTTTAGTCAGGAAAATTTGAATGCTCAAAGTAGTCAAATTCCTGTTAATCCGGATTTTTATAAAAGTTTTCAATGGCGCAATATTGGACCTGATCGTGGAGGAAGATCGTTAAGCTCAATGGGCAGTCCGGGAAGACCAAATGAATATTATTTTGGAGCGACAGGAGGAGGTTTATGGAAAACTATTGATGGTGGAAATGAGTGGTTTCCTGTGACGGATGGACAAATTAGTTCTTCAAGTATTGGGGCAGTGGCGGTGGCCGAAACCAATCCAGATATTGTTTATATTGGTGGAGGCGAAACGCAGCTTCGTGGTAGCATTACACAAGGAGATGGCGTTTATAAATCTGTCGACGGTGGTAAAACTTGGCGTGACCTTGGTCTCAAAGAAACGCAGGCCATCTCTAGAATCCGTGTACATCCAACTAATCCCAATATTGTATATGTGGCAGCGCTTGGACACCCTTATGGGCCCAATGAAGAGAGGGGTGTTTTCCGGTCTATAGATGGAGGGAATAATTGGAAAAAAGTACTTTTTGTAAGTGATTCCGCCGGTGCCGTAGACTTGGTTATAGACCGATCAAATCCGAAAGTTTTGTACGCATCGACTTGGCAGGTTTACCGAAAGGCGTGGAAAATGTGGGGCGGCGGCCCTGATAGTAAACTTTTTAAATCCTTGGATGGCGGAGATACTTGGATTGAACTCACGCATAATCCAGGAATGCCTGAGGGGCCGATTGGAAAAATAGGGATTACCGTTTCTCCTGCTGATCCTAATAGGGTTTGGGCGGTGGTTGAAGCCACTGAAGGAGGTGTCTTTAGATCAGATGATGCCGGTTGGACTTGGACAAGAACTAATAGCAGTAGGAATTTGAGACAAAGAGCCTTCTATTACTCAAGACTTGTTGCGGATCCATTTGATCGAGAGATAGTCTATGGTTTAAATGTTCAGTTTTGGAAGTCTACAGACGGTGGAGTAACCTTTGATGAAGAGATTAAAGTCCCACATGGAGATAATCACGATCTATGGATTGACCCAAACGATCCCAAAAGAATGATTAGTTCCAATGACGGTGGAGCAATCGTCTCTATCAATGGAGGTCAAACTTGGACAGAAGAAGATTATACAACTACACAGTTTTATCATGTGATGACCACCAGCGATGTGCCATATCATGTGGCAGGTGCTCAGCAAGACAATAGTACTTTGGCAATGGCATCAGAAGGTTGGGAACAAATGCAAGCGAGAGGGCCTAATCATGGTTGGTATTATGCGGTCGGGGGTGGAGAAAGTGGTTGGATTACACAAAGCCCCACGGATCCAGATGTTTTTTATTCAGGAAGTCAGGGAGCCCTTTTGACCAGGTATAATCGAAAATCAGGCCAAATCCGTGATATTCAAGTATATCCTAGATTTTTCTCAGGAGAACCTTCTAGCGCCTTGCCGGAAAGATGGCAATGGACATTCCCCATCATGTTTTCCCCTAAAGATCCCAATACCATGTACACCTGTTCTCAACATGTTTGGAAAACAACTAATGATGGGCAGACATGGGAGAAAATCAGTCCAGATTTGACTTATGCAGATCCGCAAACATTAGGCCCCACAGGAGGTATAATTACTAAAGACATGAATGGCCCTGAAATCTATGCGACTGTATTTGCGTTAGCTCCGTCTAATCATGATGTGAATACTATATGGGCGGGTTCTGATGATGGCATGGTACATATAACTAGAGATGGTGGAAAAAAATGGCAAGACATCACCCCGAAAGAATTACCTAAATTTTCACGCGTCAGTATCATAGAGGAAAGTAAGTTTCATCCTGGAACTTTGTACTTAACGGCCAATAGGTATCAAGTTGATGATCGAGAACCTTACGTTTTTAAAACAAATGATTTTGGAAAAACATGGGTTAAGATTATTTCAGGAATTAAATCGGGTCATTTTGCCAGGGCAATACGGGAGGATTTACAAAAGGAAGGGTTGCTCTATTTGGCGACAGAACATGGTGTCTATGTTTCTTTTAATGATGGTGCTAATTGGCAATCGTTACAACTCAACCTACCAGATACACCAATAAGAGATTTAGTACTTAGAGACAATGATATTGTACTAGGTTCTCATGGGCGCGGCTTTTGGATTTTAGATGATATAGCTCCTTTACGAAAAGCCTTAGATATTAAGCCCTCCGAGAAAGTAAAACTATTCCAGCCAGCCAATGCCATTCGTGGAATTTATACAGCACAAATTCAATATTATTTGGCCGAGGAAGTGGACAGTATCACCTTTGAGATCTTAGATGAAAAAGGAGATTTGATCAATACTTTTAAAGGTGTTAAAAAGCAACCTAAGTCGGATAATGACCAACCTAGATGGATGCGTGGAGGAAGTTCTGTTCCAACTACAGCGAAAGGCTTAAATTCTTTTAATTGGGATTTACGTTATCCAGGGGCTACCTCTTTTGACGGTATGATTATTTGGAGCGGTCGACCTCAAGTTGGTCCATTGGCACCGACGGGAGATTATCAAGCCAAAATCACCGTAGGGGAGAATTCTCATACAGTGAACTTTAAAGTAGTGATGGATCCCAATTTAACTAGAATCACGGCTTCTGACGTGCAAGCTCAGTTCGATCTTGCCATGAAAATAAAGAATAATACAAGTATTGCCAATGAGACGGTAATAGCCATAAGAAGCATCAGAACTCAACTAGAAGAGGTTACCAATGTCAATAACAATAATAATGTAAAAGAACTGGCCACTGATATAGTTAGAAAAATAACTATCATAGAAGAGGATTTATATCAAGTGAAGAATCAGAGTAACCAGGACCCTCTCAACTTCCCTATTAAGTTGAATAATAGATTGGCTTCTTTAAGAAGAAGTGTTGAAACAGGTCAAGCCAAACCAACTGATGCAGCGTATAATGTGTTTGACGAACTTAGTTTAGAATTGACTACGCAGCTCAAAAAATTTGACGCAGTTATCACTAATGAAGGCGCTCGACTTAATGAATTGATAGTAGCTCAAGGAGAAACGGTCATCAACTGGAAGTAACAACCAAGCCATATTTAATGTTATTTGCCAAAATGGATAGTTACCTGTTCAGATGATGCTTGTTTGTGATCAATTAAATAGACTTGAGCTATTTAGGTGTACCAAAGATTTGCGTTAACAGCGTGTTCTTTATTTCTGTAGGTGACAGCGCATTGCTATTGACTTGATGGCCAATAAAAATGGCCTTGTCTTTATCTTCTAATTGAATACGGCCATGGGATCCTTTCACTAAACTGGCGTCTAGAGGTATGATATCCATAAGCGTTCTAAATCCTATTTTTTTGGCGATTAGTTTAAGAGCGATCCTTGGAATTATTAGTTTTTTATTGGGGTCCAAAAACATTTCAACAGGATCATAACCTGGTTTATCATGAATGGCCACGGTTCGTGCATAGTCAGGCGCTTTGGTATCATCTAACCAATAATAATACGTAAACCAATGATCTTTTTTGGCAACGATGACAAGATCTCCTGATCTCTCATGATCTAAGTGATGTTCTTTTTGACCAGTTTCATCTAATACCCATTCTATGCCGGGATGATTGGATAATTCTTCTTTAATAAACGCTTTTTGAGTGGCGTCGTTGATGTAAATATGGGCAACTTGATGATCCGCTAGTGCAAAGGCTTTAGAAGTACCGGGATCCAACAACTCTAAGCCATTTTCTTTTCTAACCGAGATCATACCCATTTCTCTTAAGATCCGATTGATATGAACAGGAGTGGATACATCGGTAATACCATATTCTGAGATGATATTGACTTGAACTCCTTGGGCCTCTAAGGATAGAATCAGACGCTCACAGACCTTATCAATTTCAAGTAAATCTTTTTTTAGAGGCGTTTGCTCATGCCCGGATTTCTGTAGTACGTAATCTAAATGAGGTAAATAAACCAATAAGAGATCTGGACGGTGCCAGTCAAAGACCAATTTTGACGCATCTGCAATCCATTTACTGGATTTTATAGAAGTTTTAGGTCCCCAAAAATCAAATAGCGGAAAAGTGCCTAATACTTGTTGAAGTCGATCTCTCAGATTTGCTGGAGCTGAATAGCAGTCAGGTATTTTTAATCCATTTGCCCTGTATTGGGGTCTTGGCGTGACAGCATAGTCCACACTAGAATACATATTGTACCACCAAAACATATTAGCACAGGTAAATGCGGGATTCATTTTTTTTGCATAGTCCCAAATACTTTCACTTTGCACTAGTTTATTGGATTGCTTCCAAAGCTTGATTTCTTGCAATTCTTTAAAAAACCAACCATTGGCGACTATGCCATGTTCATTTGGCCATTTACCTGTCAAATAAGTGGTCTGCACGCTACAGGTGACCGCAGGCAATACAGGTTCAATAGAAGAGATGTTTTTAGATGCTGACCATTTTTTAAGAAAGGGCGTATCATTTCCAATGAGCCTTTTTGATAAGCCCACTACATTAATAAGGGCGATTTTATTCATTGCTTAGTGACTTACTTAAGGTATCCCTAACCCAATCTAATTCTCTCACGATACTTCCTACAATATCAATTTGCATTTTTTCAGGAAGCACACCCCATGTATAAGTTTCCACCTCTAGGTGGTTGGTGAAATTCGTTTCCTTCCAAACAGCCAGAGTGTCAATGATGTCTTGTTGAGTGGAAACCAAACGACCATATTTTTCCGTAAAAACGGGCACATGATAGTGGGTCCTTATTTCGTTAAAGTCGAACTTATCAAATGATTCTAAAGCAAAAGAGAGATCCCTGTATCTCAGTAGATTATCATTTTTCTCTTTAACTACTGCTTGATGTAAATAAGTTGGCTCATCAAATACTTTAAATTCTTCTTTCACCCAATCAACATCTTCATGGTTGATTCTACCTGAGCTTAGGGCAGCGCTGATTTGAATTCGACCCACCTTGATATTAGCAGACTTTAAGGTCTTTAAAACAACAGCAGGTTTCTCAAAACCCACGGCAAAATGACAAACATCAAAGCATATCTGAAAGTGCTCACGGATGATGGCATCGGCCGTTGCTTTGGATATATTTAAACGATCGCAAATTAAGGATTGACTTTCAATCAATAAGTGATTATTAAAAAAATCAATAAACTCAGCGGTCGTTTCGATCACCCCATCGGGTTCGGGTTCAAGGTCCAAATGCAGACTTTTACCGGTCTTATCCTTTAACTCGTTCAAATAAATGATAAGTTCGCCGAAGTATCGACAGGCTGTTTTTTTTACTTTGGAGAGATCCTGGTCATTCTTGTGCCAATAGCGATATGAAATGGGAGAAGTTGAAACACCACCATCTAGTCCTTCTGGTAGCAATTCAGATAAGATATAAAATAATCGCTTGGTGTATTCGAGTCTTTCGATTGTAGTCCAATCAGGGGCATGTACTGCATCTTTGACGATTTGATCATGAAAACCTCCATACGGAAAACCGTTGATAGTGAAGACGTACATTTGGGCATCCTCAAGCCAACGTTTAAATTCCAATAAATTATTATGCTCAAGCAACTCCAGGGAAGCATTATGGGAAAGTCGCAATCCAATTCCAAATTTCTCATTGGTCAAACCTTTTTTGACTTCTGTCGTATAGGTCTGAAGGTTAAGAAAACATTCGGCCCATGATTCACCAGGATGAATATTGCTGCAATAACTAAGATGCCCTAGGTGTTGATCAATTCGCATGAAGCTTCTTTTTTTGAGATAACTGTATGGCAGCTAAATTTAACTGTTCAATATTGATGGAATGGACATCAAATTTCGCGCCAATTTGCTCAATCATAGTGATCGTGAGGACGCCACCTAAATGTTCTCTGAATTCTTCTAAACCTTTGATCAATTCAGGATTAATGGAAGTGCCTTCAGCATCCAAAAGTAATGGATGAAATAAATCGAAGCCAAGATTTATTAGTACTTGATAAATTCTATCAAAAGTAACGAGATCAATAAATTTTGATTGTACGGCATAAGCCAAATCTAAGGCAAGTCCAATAGCGACAGCTTCTCCGTGTTTAACTTCAAATTGAGTTAATTGCTCCAATTTATGGGCTGCCCAGTGTCCAAAATCCAAGGGTCTAGATGAGCCCATTTCAAACGGGTCTCCATTTGTCGAAATATGAGCTACGTGCAAGGCAGCGCAGTCGAAAATAAGTTTTTCCATGGCAACTATGTCTCTTTGATTTAGCGCAAGGGCATTGGTTTCAATCCAGTTAAAGAAGTGCGCATCTTTGATCAGGGCTACTTTGACGGCTTCTGACATGCCAGAGCGCCAATCGCGCTCAGTTAAGGTATTTAGAAACTCAAAATCGTTTATAACCGCATAAGGAGGTGCGAAGGATCCTAAAAAATTTTTCTTATCAAAAAAATTAATACTATTTTTCACCCCGACTCCGGAGTCATTCTGTGAAAGAACTGTGGTTGGTATTCTGATATGTCGAATCCCACGATGCCCAATGGCTGCGGCAAACCCGACCATGTCCAAGACGGCTCCACCACCTATTGCAATCAAAAAGGAATGGCGATCAATTTTGGCGTTATTTATAAATTCGAGGGTTTTTATTAATTCATTAGTCTCATTTTTTACGGGTTCTCCGCCCAATACAATGAGTGGGGTTTCCACTAATGTTAATTCAGGAGCATTTGCTATGTAGTTTTTTATTTTATCGATGAGGTCTGGTTGATAATCCAACAGGCCAGTATCTATGACAACACCTAATTTAATTGATTTATTATTTGTTTCTTTCCTGAGTAAGTCCCTCAGTAAGGGATTTGCGGGCGCAAATAATCCCCTCGTAAAGAGGACTTCATAGTGATAATTGACAGTGAAATTCTGTGTAATTTTCATGTTGGCAGATTATTTAGGTCACAGCAAATTTACGAGCAGCCAATATCGAAATAGGCAATAATAATAAAACGACAATTC
The DNA here is from genome assembly GCA_013204595.1 of Flammeovirgaceae bacterium. Lineage (GTDB taxonomy): Bacteria > Bacteroidota > Bacteroidia > Cytophagales > Cyclobacteriaceae > UBA4465. The sequence continues at coordinate 5,115 of JABMNK010000008.1, read as the reverse complement.
CCAGTTGCCAGTGACTAAATCCCGCGACATAGGTCGCGTTTAAGGGAATGATTGAGATGACACCCATTTTGACAGCCCTTTTGATCATTATAGGTTTATTGACACTAATGGCCAACATTTTAGCCCAAAAATTCATTCCAATCCAGATAAAAATAAATGCCAAGGACATTCTTAAACTCATGATTTCGTTCATGCCAAGGATCAATAGTATCGCGAATATTACCAAATCTAATGACAATGCTAAAACTATTGCAGATTTATTATTACCAAAAACCTCACCTTGACTCGTTAAGGTAATAGCGGCTACGAATAGGACAGGAATTAATGCCATCAGCAAAAGCAACTCACTTGGATTGCTAACTAAAATACTCATGCCAAGTATTAGATTTAGACCACGACAAATGCCCATATTCAAGGGACCGAAAACCGCATGATGTTTACTGTATTTATCATAAATAGCGGCTGAAATGGCGATTAAAATAGCAATTAGGCCACTGACAGGATGGGCAAAAAACGCAAATACAATCCCTAATGAAAAAAGAGCAAGCGCAAACATCGTGGCTTTTTGTATTGAAATCTGACCACTTGGAATAGGTCGTTCTGGTCGCTCAATTGAATCTATTTTTTGATCAAAGACATCATTTAATACAATCCCGCCTCCATATAATCCAATGGTTGATACTATTAAATATATAAAAGATAATGATTGATCATAGGTAGGGATGGTTAACAAAAATCCGGTGATGGCACTACCCGCAATAATATCAGTAATAGCCGTAATGACATTTGCTGGCCGTATTAATACGAGGTAAGGGAACATGCGCATCTTAAGGAGAAAATTAATTTTCGATAATATCGGCGTTATCCGATGTTTTTGGACTTTGGCCCCTTAGGACACTATTACCACCATAAAGCACTGATTGATCAAATTTAACCCCATCTAACCAGTCACTTTCCTTCATATTTCCACTTTGTTCATATGCCTCAAGGGCATTGTAATAGCAGACTTTTTCAACGACCTCAGGACTGATGCCCTTTTCGAGCATCAATTTGGCCGTTTTTGGAACCGATAGGGGATCGCTTACTCCCCAGTCAGCCGAGCTATCTACAATAATTCTATTAGGGCCGTATTTCTTGACAATATCAACCATGCGCTCACTACCCATTTTTGTTTTGGGATAAATAGTGAAGGCTGTCCAATACCCTCGATTTAAAACTGATTCAACGGTTTCTTCATTATTATGATCAATAATAACCATACCAGGGTTAATGCCATGTTCTTCCAAAACATCCATGCTACGAAGTGTGCCACTTTTTTTATCTCTATGAGGAGTATGAACTAAAATAGGGAGATTCAATTCTTTGGCCAATACGATTTGTGCCCTAAAAAATTTATCTTCTGCGGCTGTTTGGTCATCATAACCGATTTCTCCAATCGCCACAACATTGTCTTTTAGAGCAAAAAGGGGCAAAAGCTCCATGACTTCTTCTGATAATCCCACATTGTTGGCTTCTTTTGAGTTGAGCCCAATGGTGCAGTAATGCTTGATTCCAAATTGGGAAGCCCTGAAGGACTCCCAACCTACGATACTACTAAAATAATCCTTAAAAGAGCCCACTTCGGTTCGCGGCTGACCAAGCCAAAAGGCGGGTTCGATGATCGCAACAATGCCAGCCTTACTCATGGCCTCATAGTCATCTGTGGTCCTTGAAGTCATATGAATATGTGGATCGATAAAGTTCATAAAGTAAATGTTTTAATATTATTAGTTGGAGGTGGTCAATTTATTACTTGTCCAAAATTGATATCCAATTTGATCCCAGGACCAATTTACTGAAGTTAATTTAAGGTTCCTTAACCATTCTTTTGCGGTGGAAATGTCGCTCTCCATGATCATAAGACTAAATGCGGCAATAGATTCATCGGAATCTTTTTCCAACATTTCTTTTATATCTTCAAAAAGTGCTTCTGTGAGATAACCAGAAAGTAATCTCCAAAGTTCCGGCGTCACTCTTCTGCTGGCTGACCACCGTTCTTTTGCATAATCGTGTAAGATATGGGCAAGTTTTATATTTTTTCTCTTGTCTAGACCTATAATCTGATAAATAGGCCGTTCCATGAAAATCCCTTTTAGGACCATCTGATTCCATGCAGATTCTCCGAAAAATATTTCAGGATATGGATTATTTAAGGCAATAGAATCATAGGTGTCTGTAATATTTGTTCGAATACCATTGATGACGGGTTCAAGAAAGTCCTGCGCATTCTCTAAGAAGGGTATCGACTTGTATAGGGAAATCTGTTCTCTAGTGTCGGCTGTAGAAAGAAGCATATTGATGCTTTTGTAATTCTTAACTTTATCCAAATGAAGCATGAGTGCCAATCTGCAGAATTGATCGATGCTCCACTCTTTGTAATTAAAAGAGGGTATCTCGCTCTTTATAGCGTCTAAATGATCAGGTGCAATTGAAATGCTGCCACGACTTATTTTTTTATTCACAAGCGCAAACGAAATAAAAAAATCTTTATCCGACCCTAGAGCGGACAAGATACCGATGAACCAATCTGCTGTCAATTGATCAGGTATGTTTTCAATACAACACGACGTGATAGGTTCTTTTAAATTCAATTTCTCTATTTTATTTAGGCAGCTATATAGACGACATGAAAAATCTTATAGCTATTTCAAAAAAACGCTTAAACTTACTTCATTTTGGACGCAATACGCAAATTAATAATATTAATGATAGCTAATTAAGAGGTTTTATAAGGGGGCATAAGTGTGCGATAAACGGCATTCAAATTATTTATTAATTAGTAGCTATAAGTTGGTTAATGGTCATCTTTATCGAAGTTAAAGCCATGAGCGATCAGTTCTTCTTTTGTCATTTTAATGGTGGCTACTTTCATGGTTATCAGATCCAGTGGTCGATCTGTTGCTTCTGTTGGCACATTAGCAATCGCTTCTAACACATCATATCCTTTAAAAATCTGACCGAAAATCACATAATTATCGTCTAGACGAGGGATTCCATGTGCGTTGTGAACAATGTATAATTGGCAACCTGCTGAGCGCTTTTCTGGATTTTCATCTCTCCCTGCTCCGAGGGCACCATAGATATGTCTGATGTCTTGATTGAATTCTGGAGGGATTAAATAAGGTGAGTCTGAGAAACCTGCTGGCGTATCAGGGCAGCCTCCTTGAATTACAAAATCTTTAATTATCCTATTGAATGATAAAGTATCCCAGTATTGATTTTGAGCGAGTTCAATAAAGCTCTTTTTATGAGCTGGGGTCTGATCATATAGCCAAAATAGCATTTCCCCATAGTTGGTTTGGATGTGCCCTACTTCATAGAGGATCGTCGGTGAGGAGCATCTTACAAGAATAAATAAAGCTATTATTAGCCTTAAAGTCGATTTAATGAATATTTGGTTGGGTATAGCATTCATTAGATTAATTAAATGTGATGACGATTATTTATATAATATCGCATATATCTATTCCTTGTTTCAGCGAGGCCAGTGCATCTTCATTTCTCGGTATGAATTCTTGGGCAACGTGCCCTGTGAAACCTGTATCAACAATGGCCCTCATAATGGCTGGATAAAAAAGCTCCTGTGTGTCGTCAATTTCATTTCTTCCAGGTACCCCCCCCGTATGATAATGGCTAATATACTCATGTCTTTTTCTAATGGTTGCGATGACATCGCCTTCCATTATTTGCATATGATAAATATCGTAAAGGAGTTTGAAATTGGGACTTCCCAATTTATCTGCTAAGGCAACACCCCATTCCGTATGATCACATAAGTAATCCTTATGATCCACTTTTGAATTTAATAGCTCCATGGTAATGACAATATTATGCTTTTCGGCAAATTTCACGACAGGTTCAAGTCCCTTGGCACAATTATCAAGTCCCTGTTGGTCAGAGAGGCCATTTCTATTCCCTGAAAAACAGATCATATTAGACAAACCTGCTGCGGCCGCCTTTGGAATGGCTTCCATGTAGTCCTTTAAAAGTGTTTCGTGGTTTTTAGGGTCGCTATATGCGTTACTCAGGTTTTGGCCACTTCCCATTGCATAAGACATAGCACAAGTGAGACCGTACTTTTGAGCGATTGGCCATTCGTCGGCAGTCAATAGATCTATTGAGCTAATTCCAATGCTTCTTGAATAATCACACAAGCGCTCCAAATTAAACTGATTATAGCACCATCGACAAACAGAGTGATTGATTAGTTGGGAAAGCTTTTTTGGCGCGGCCAATGCATTAGAAAAGGGTAATCCCGTAAATCCAATAGTGGCCAGACCGGCCATGTTTTTTATTGCTTGTTTTCTGGATATATTCATAGTGCTTAGCGCATTAAATCTTTGTTAATCTAATCTAGTGAATAAAACACTATCGTACTAGCTTTAGGTCTGTTTAAATTAACATCCAGAGTTGATTAACGAAATCGATTTCAATAAGGGTGAATAACTGAAAGCTTTTTGGAGACACCAACTATTTAATGTCTTAAATTCAATGAATTGCCTGATTTGTTTATCAACAAATTTATAGAGGAACCAATAGTATTTCCTATTTTCCCCATCAATAGGCAATATAATCGGCAGATCATAGAGTTAATAAAGTTGAGGGATTTATGATGTAGCAAATGATTACATAACAATAGTGTGTTCATAGATATCTCCAAAAAGAACCCGATTATTGGCTATTCTTATACAAGAAAAATGATTTTTTTAAGGTCAAGATTCCTTTTCCTACTAAGAAACCAATGACAATGCCAGCCGCATTTGCTAACAAATCAAGCCATTCACCATTTCTATTCACCAAAGGCTGGATGAGTTCAATACATCCACTGAAGCAAACGAACACTAATAGTAGGGGAAAGGTCTTTTTGAAATTAACATAAGAAACTGGAAATGTGAGAACACCATAGGCAATAAAATGTCTAATTTTATCATTTCCACCCATCTCTGGAAGCACAGGAATTGGATAAAGACTCAGCACCGTTATGATTAAAAGGAGTCCTATCGTAATGATCATCCAATGGCGATACAAAAAACGGTCAATTCGCAACAAAATCATTCTTAGTAAAGGAGATTGAGT
>JABMNK010000078.1 GCA_013204595.1 Flammeovirgaceae bacterium | reverse complement strand
TTCACTAATTAATGAACTTGCATTTCTCTTCTTTCCCATTGTAGTTAAATTTAAGTGTTTACTCTGTTTAAAACACTCTCTTATAATTTAACCCTTATTAGTTCACTTTTTGCTGACGGGATATAATAAATTTCCTAATTGCTTAGTACCAGAGAGCCTTGTGAGAGTCGAGGAAATCACGACATTATTTTGTGTAGTATTATGGATTATTACGATAGGGACGTCTCTTGGATGATCTTCTTTAAAATTCATTAAAAACATTAAATAGAAAACAATTTCAGGCTAAAAAAAGCGATTTTCAAGCGAGGGAGAAAACTACCATTCATGTAATATCAAATACATTTGATATTACATGAATTAGCTTCACGGTAGTCATAAAGTATATTTCAATGAAAATCCATCTCAACTTGCTCTTGGTGCTATTAAGTTTTAGCACCTTCGCCCAACAAAATTTCCCTGTAAATGGCGTGATCGACCAACGCCCCACCTCTTATGCCTTGCAGCATGCCACGATTGTCGTAGATGATCAGATAACCATAGAAAACGCAACTCTTTTGATAGATATGGGTAGGGTCGTAGGCGTGGGTGTTGATCTCGATATTCCTGCCGGCGTCAAACGAATTGATCTCGAAGGTAAGTTTATCTATCCAGCATTTATAGATCCGTTGACTTCTTATGGTCTAAAAGCATCCGTGCGAAAGCCCAGAGGTGAAGCACCGCAGTATGAAGCCATCACAGAGGGGGCTTATGGTTGGAATGAGGCCATAAAATCATATTTTCACAGTGCATCAGAATTCAACGTTGATACTAAGGCTGCGCAAAAACTGAGAGAAGTTGGATTTGGTGCGGTGCTAAGTCATCGTGCAGATGGTATCATGACCGGTACTTCGGTGATCGCTTTATTGGGAGACGACCCTACGCAAGAAATGCTGATCAATACGCGAGCCGCGTTTCATTTATCTTTTAATAAAGGGACCTCTAATCAGAGCTATCCTTCCTCAATTATGGGTTCGGTTGCGCTGATCAGGCAATCTTATTATGATGCCGATTGGTATCAAAGAGAAGGAAATAAAATTCAAACCAATTTGGCTTTAGAAGGGGTGAATGCCAATAGGAATTTACCTCAATTTTTTAAACCAGAGGGAGATCTTCAGCGATTGGTGTTGGCGGATAACATTGGGGATGAATTTGGAATTCAATATGTATTGGTAGCCAATGGAGATGAGTATCAGCGGATAGATTTGATAAAAAATACTAGGGCCAAATTGATTGTGCCTTTGAATTATCCAGATGCTTACAAAGTAGATGACCCGTTAGATGCCTTGGAAATTTCAATATCGGATTTAAAGCACTGGGAATTGGCCCCCACCAATCCGGGTGTTTTAGAGAAAAATAACATTGTTTTCGCTTTTACAAGTAACGGACTCAAAGAAAGTAAGGATTATTTAAAAAACATCAGGCGATCAATAGCTGATGGCTTGAGCAAATCTCAAGCACTTAAAGCCATGACATCGGTACCGGCTCAATTAATCGGAATGGAGAATGAATTGGGTGCTTTGAGAAGTGGTATGCGTGCCAATTTTGTTATCACCTCGGGTGATTTATTTGAGGAAAAAACTAAAATATTTGAAACTTGGATTCAAGGTAAGCCCTATAAGATTGCTGATCGTGATGAGGTCCTCTTGGCAGGAGAATACGATTTGAATGTGAAGGGACAGCAATACGCACTAGAAATTCAAGACGCTACTAAAGGAAAAATCAGCATCAATGATTCTGTCAGTTGGGTTGTGACGGTGAAATTGGAAGATCAGTTAGTTGGCTTGTCTTACAAAGATTCGTCAGGTGCATTGATCGCTTTGTCTGGTTGGGTCGAAGAAAATCATCTTCGTGGGACGGGTCGATCTGACTCCGGTCAATGGATCAGTTGGGAAGCTAAAAGGACAAATGACTTAAAGCCTAAACCTGAGAAAAGCCCCGCCGAATCTACCCCGGACCCAAAAGGCGCCTTGATTTATCCATTTGTGGCCTTCGGAAATGAACAGATTCCTACGCAAGAAGATGTGGTGTTTAAAAATGCGACTGTATGGACCATGGAGGATCAGGGTGTTTTGGAAGGCACGGATGTTTTGGTGAGAAATGGGAAAATAGCTCAAATCGCTAAAAACATCTCCTCGTCAGGTGTGCGCGAGATAGATGCCACAGGCATGCATCTTACACCAGGCATTATCGATGAACACAGCCATGCGGCACTCTCGGGGGTCAATGAAGGTTCACATGCAATTGTCTCTGAGGTTCGTATGAAAGATGCGGTGGATGCTAAGGATAGTGATATTTATAGACAGTTGTCAGGAGGAGTCACCATGGTTCAATTGCTACATGGATCAGCAAACCCTGTGGGGGGACAATCCGCTATTGTTAAATTCAAATGGGGACATACGGCTGATGAAATGTTAGTTGGTGGCGCAGATTCCTATATAAAATTCGCATTAGGTGAAAATGTCAAACAATCCAATCGGTCTAATAGCTGGAGTACCCGATTCCCTCAAACAAGAATGGGCGTAGAGCAAGTATACATTGAGGGATTCAATAGGGCGCTTAATTACGATAAGGAATGGGCCAAATACCAATCCTTGTCACCTAAATTAAAGCAAAAATCCGTCATTCCTCGAAGAGATTTGCAGTTGGAGGCATTGGCGGAAATCATCAATAAGCAAAGATTCATTACTTGCCATAGCTATGTGCAATCTGAAATAAATATGATCATGAAGGTCGCAGAAAAGTACGATTTCAATATCAATACGTTCACGCATATTCTTGAAGGTTATAAGGTGGCAGATAAAATGGCGGAACATGGAGCTGGGGCCTCAACGTTTAGTGATTGGTGGTCTTACAAATATGAAGTGAAGGACGCGATTCCTTATAATGCTTCCTTAATGGCTCAGGCAGGTGTATTGGTTGCGATTAATTCAGATGATGCCGAAATGGCCAGAAGACTTAATCAGGAAGCAGCAAAATCTGTTAGATATGGCAATATGGAGGCTTATGATGCTTTGAAAATGGTCACAATAAACCCTGCCAAAATGCTACATTTGGATCAAAGAACAGGTAGTCTTAAGGTAGGAAAAGATGCTGATATTGTTTTATGGACGGATCATCCTTTGTCTATTTATGCAAAAGTTTCAAAAACGATGGTAGAAGGTACTGTTTATTTTGATCAGGATCAGGACATAGCTTTGAGGGATGCGATGCAAAAAGAACGTACAAGAATTATTAATAAAATGATTGCAGTGAAAAAAGCTGGTGGCAAAACATCAACTTATACCCCTCAAGAAAAGCATAGATGGGATTGCGAGGAGTTTGTCGATGTTGAAATTTTAAATGATTAAGAATATGAAAAAGATGTTTACCTACTTTCTTACGTTACTAGGGATCTATTCGATTCAAGGACAATCACCTACACCAGCTAGTCCGCAATCTGCGCCTATAGCCATCGTTCATGCAACGATTCACGTTGGCAATGGTGCCATTATTGAAAACGGCACCTTGATGTTTAATGAAGGAGTCATTACCCATGTGGGCGAGATGACACCACCAGCTCAATATCAAATAATTGATGCTTCTGGACAGCACGTTTATCCTGGCTTGATATTGCCCGCATCAAGGGTTGGTTTGGAAGAAATATCTTCCTTAAGACCGACTAGAGATTTTGCAGAGGCTGGCGCCATCAATCCGCACGTGAGAACTCAGGTGGCTTACAATACAGAATCAGAATTAATGCCAACTTTTAAGTTTAATGGCATACTTACGGCCCAAGCGGCACCTGAATCTGGTTTGGTTTCAGGAACGTCAAGTATCATGATGTTAGATGGTTGGAATTGGGAAGATGCCACCCTCAAAAAGGATGACGCCATTCACCTTAGTTGGCCGACTAGATACAATAGAGTGAGGTATGGAAGTAGTTCAAATGAGCGTCCATTAAATAAAAATTATGATGATGAAGTTCGATCAATTCTTGATTTGTTCATAGATTCAAAACATTATTTTGAAAACCCACCAGTTGAAATTAATTTGAAATTGGAAGCATTAAAAGGAGTGTTTGATGGCAGCAAATCTGTATTTGTAAATGTGAACAATGCAAAAGAAATTATGTCAGCAATTACTGAACTGAAAGCAATTGAAGTAAGTAATTTGGTGATTGTTGGAGGTCGTGATGCTTATTATGTTAAAGACTTAATCAAACAATACAATGTATCGGTGGTATTGGATGAGCTACATCGCTTGCCTAGTAGAGAGGAGGAGGATGTTGATATGCCTTACCGTTTACCAGCTTTATTGTATAAAGAGGGCATTTTGGTTGCGCTTCGTCACAGAGGAGCCTTGGCGAGATCTAGAAATCTCCCTTTTTATGCAGGCACAGCAGCTGCTTATGGCCTTTCAAGAGAGGAGGCATTGCAGTTGGTGACAAGTAATCCAGCTAAAATATTGGGTGTTTCGGATTATTTAGGAACTATTGAGAAAGGAAAGTGGGCAACTTTTGTAGTTTCCGAAGGGGATTTGTTGGATATGAGTACAAATAGGGTAACAAAAGCATTTATTAATGGAATGGACGTTGCTATTGAAGGAAAGCAGCAAGTATTAAATCAACGATATTTTGACAAATATTCAAAGTGATTTATATAGGATATAATTAAGATATATTGGTCTTGAATCAATAAAAAAAACCATTCAAACATGAATGGTTTTTTTTATTGCAAATAATTCAAAGGCGAAATTTTGGAATCCAATGGGTATTTACTGGATTTTAATTTAAAATTAAGAACATTTCCTAGTTCAGGCGAATTCTTCAGAGATATCATTAATGTAATTTTAATTTAATTTTAGTTTTTTTTATAAAAATGTATTTTTTATCATTATTGGATAAAAAAATATCCATAAAATAGTCATTTTACTTAAAATTATATAAAATTGGTCTTATTTTTAACCTTACCTACTAAATATAACTAAAATTAAACTTAATTAAGTATGAAAGATGATCTTATTCTTATGAGCTTTTTTGATGCGCTTCAGGATGGTGGTGGCGCAGATGCGCTTACGGCCACGGCCATTGAAACGAACTTACTTACAGCCAATAATATCTGGATGATGTTGGCAACAGCCTTAGTGTTTATCATGCACTTAGGATTTGCTGGTGTTGAGGCCGGTTTTGGTCAAGCTAAAAATACGGTTAATATTTTATTTAAAAATACATTGACGCCTCTTATCGGTTTGCTATCCTATGCCGGCGTTGGTTTTTTCTTGATGTATCCAGGTTTTGCAGAAGGAAGTACTGGATGGTTTGCCTTTGATTCGGCAGGCTGGTCGATGTTTTGGTTCTCACCTGAGGATGCGGATGTTTCAGCTGGATATGCGGATGCTGGTTATACCTATTGGACAGACTTTTTGTTTCAAGGAATGTTTGCTGCGACCGCTGCTACGATTGTTTCGGGTGCCGTAGCCGAAAGAATCAAATTATCTGCCTATCTTATTTTCACCGTCATTTTTGTTGGGCTGGTGTATCCTTTGATTGGTAGTTGGAAATGGGGCGGTGGTGCTTTAGATATGATGGGATTTTATGATTTTGCAGGATCAACGCTGGTTCACTCTGTTGGTGGATGGGGCGCATTGGCGGGCATCATCGTGTTAGGACCACGATTAGGTAAATATGTGGATGGAAAAGTGATAGATAAGCCAGGTTCTAGTGTGCCATTGGCAGTTATTGGAGTCTTCTTACTTTGGTTAGGTTGGTTTGGATTTAATGGTGGTTCCGTTCTTTCGGCAGATCCTGGGCTTACTTCTTTTGTACTGGTGACTACTTGCCTGGCAGCATGTGCTGGCGGGATTGGCGGATTTGTTACAAGCTATTTTATGTTTAAGAGAATGGATTTGGGAATGGTGCTCAATGGTATATTAGCGGGTTTAGTTGGTATTACCGCAGGTGCAGATTCAATTGCTCCAGGAGCAGCAATCATCGTCGGTTTAATCGCGGGTATCATCGTCGTGTTATCGGCAGTCGGTCTTGATAAATTATTACTGGATGATGTGGTAGGAGCGGTTTCAGTGCACCTAACCTGTGGTATTTGGGGGACATTGGCTGTGGGTATTTTTTCAACAAATCCTGAGCATATGTTTATGACTCAGTTGGTATCTGTTGGCATTGTCGGAGTGGTTACATTCCCCGCGGCATTCCTTATCTTTACAATCCTTAAGCATACCATAGGAATAAGGGTTTCTCAGCAGCATGAGGAGGAGGGTCTAGATAGCCATGAGCATGGAATCAGAGGCTACACCATCACCGTAGAATAAAAAAAAAGTCTTCACACTTGGAACTAGAGAATCGTTGTGTGAAGACCTATTCAATTTTTAACCATTCAAAAAAGAAAAAAAATGAACTTCTTAAAATTAATAAAAAATTTCGCATTGGGTGCATTTGCGCTCGCTTTTTCATCGGTCGCACTTGCTCAAGATGAGGAATCTTCTGGTCCGTCATTTAGTGTTTCTGGATCTGTTGATACTTATTTTAGAACCAATTTAAGTGGAGGTACAAATGATGCTAGTGATACACTAGGAACGTTGGCTCCTGGAACATCTTTTGCCAATAATCCAGGCTTTTCATTAGGTATGGCAAATATGATTATAAGCTATGAAGGTGAAAAAGTAGGTTTCGTGGCTGATTTGGTTTTTGGCCCGAGAGGTACGGATGCTGTTTTTGCTTCCCCTGCCCCTTGGAATACCGTGAATCAATTGTATGCCTATATTAATGTAACGGACAATTTCAAACTGACCTTAGGTAATTTCAATACCTTTCTAGGTTATGAGGTAATTTCTCCCGTGGCCAATTTCAACTATTCTACTTCCTATATGTTTTCGTATGGGCCTTTTTCTCATACGGGTTTAAAAGCTGATTTTTCTATTGGAGAACATTGGAATCTCGTCGCAGCCATTATGAACCCAACGGATGCCACTGATTACAATCCTTCTAATGATTATGTGGGGGGCTTTCAATTGGGTTATTCAGGAGCAGCTGGGAGTGCTTATCTCAATGCCATGGTAAGTGAAGATTTCTATCAATTGGATTTGACGACTGGCTGGGATTTAAGTGAATCCTTTTACTTAGGGTTTAACGCTACCACACAAACCAATTTTAACGCGGCTGCGTTTTATTTGCAAGGTGCGTTATCTGATGCGTTTGCATTAGGTGTTCGAGCAGAATATTATAGCACAACTGAAGATAGTGCAGGTGGATATGGAATAGCGGCGGAAGAAAATGTATTTAATCTAACCCTTTCGGGACCAATCAAGGTCGGGAGTTTGAAAATTATTCCAGAAATACGACTAGATGCCCTATCATATGATGGGTATACAGACGCGGATGGCGCCGAAGGATCCTCTTTGTCTTCCTTTGTATTGGCAGCAGTTTATAGTTTTTGACAGATTATATCGGCCAAAGAAAACATATTTATTTGCCTCAATTAAATAATTAATTCTATTTTAGGATTCAGGTTTATTTTTTAACTTTGCTTCATCTTTTTTACAATAAAAAGAGATCATCTGGTTAAAAAATAAACCTATTTCTTTTTAATAAGTATTAAATAATATAAAACCACACAAAAAATACACTTAATTATGACAAAATCTAAACTTGAATATATTTGGTTAGATGGTTATACACCGACCGCTAGTTTGAGAAGTAAGACTAAAATTGAAGCGAATTTTAGCGGAAAATTGGAAGATTGTCCCATCTGGTCATTTGACGGTAGTTCTACACGTCAGGCGTTAGGAGGATTTTCGGATTGCTTATTAAAGCCCGTAGCTGTATATCCAGATCCCGCTAGAAAGAATGGTTATTTAGTGATGACAGAAGTACTTAATCCAGACGGAACCCCTCATATTTCTAATGGTAGGGCGATGATTGATGATGATGATAATGATTTTTGGTTTGGGTTTGAGCAAGAATATTTCTTATGGGATACTGAAACAAAATTACCTTTGGGGTTTCCAAGAGATCAGACGCCTCAGGGTCAGTTTTATTGTTCGGTAGGCGCTTCAAATGCCTTTGGTAGAGAAATGGTTGAAAAGCATATTGATCTCTGTATTGAGGCAGGGATTAATATTGAAGGGATCAATGCTGAGGTAGCTGCAGGTCAATGGGAATTTCAATGTTTTGCAAAAGGTGCCAAGCAGGCGGGTGATGAAATTTGGGTTGCACGTTATTTATTAGAAAGATTAGGTGAAGAGTACGGATTGGCAATCAACTGGCATCCAAAGCCATTGGGAGATACTGATTGGAACGGCTCAGGAATGCATGCCAATTTCTCAAATGAAATCCTTAGAACCTGCGGCAGTAAGGATGTTTATGATAAAATCTGTGAGGCATTTAGACCAAGGGTAGCCGAGCATATTGCCGTTTATGGCGCATACAATGACCAGCGATTAACGGGTAAGCACGAGACTGCGGCCATTACTGATTTTAGTTATGGAGTTTCAGATCGAGGTGCTTCTATCAGAGTACCCTTGATGACAGTTGAAAAAGGTTGGAAAGGTTGGTTAGAAGACAGAAGACCATCATCCAATGGAGATCCCTACAAGATCGCTGCAGTCATCGTTAAGACAGTGAAATCAGCTAAAGTATAAGTCCATTTTGAGCTTTAAAGTGGGGGGGGGATTGCCAATGTTGGTGGTCCCTTTTTTTTGTTTGTACGAACATTGAGCTTGTATTTTTGCTAAGCAGTTTCAATTGATTCTAATAGAATTTGGCATGCCAGATTTATTTCCTCGTTGGTGATAGTTAGGGGCGGGGCTATGCGCATACTGTTATTGCAAAACAAAAACCAGTCAGTGATTAATCCGAGCGTCAAGGCCCGATCTATTATAGGTTTTAGCACCTCATAGGACTCAAACTCAACGGCCATCAGTAATCCTAAATTTCGAATAGATTTAATTTTATCATGTTGTAAAAGTGTCTTAAAAAGCGTTGCTTTGGCTTCCACTTGTGCCAAGAGATCTTCGCTTAGAATAGTTTCAAGGGTGGCTAAGGAGGCCACGGCGGTAATGGGATGACCGCCAAATGTGGTGATATGACCTAGTATAGGATTGCTTTTCAAAGTGCCCATTATGGTGGAAGAGCTGATAAAACAACCGATAGGCATGCCTCCGCCCATTCCTTTAGCGGCTAAAAGTATGTCTGGCTTAATGTTATAATGTTCGAAAGCCCAGAATTTACCCGTTCGGCCAAATCCACATTGTATTTCATCGAGAATAAGAAGTACTCCTGCGGATTTGCATTTTGTGCTCAGCGCCTCAAAGTATTTTTTAGAGGCAACCTGCACACCGGCTTCGCCTTGCACTGTTTCTATAATTACGGCAGCCGTTTCGCTGTCAATGAGGTCTAAGCTAGTCAGATCACCAAAAGGGATATGTCGAAAGCCACTGAGCAAGGGGCGGAAATTTTGCTTGAGAGATTCATTACCACTTGCTGATAACGCTCCGTGCGTGGATCCGTGATAGCTATCTATGCAAGAAATAAAATTGGCTCTACCGGTGTATCTTTTGGCTAATTTTAAGGCTCCTTCTACTGCTTCACTTCCCGAATTGACAAAATAAGTACAATTAAGCGATTCAGGAAGGGTTTTGGATAATGCTTGGGCTAATGCAACCTGTGGCGTCTGAATGAATTCCCCAAAGACCATGACATGAAGATGGGCATCGAGCTGATTCTTAATAGCGCTGATCACCGCAGGATGTCTGTGTCCTAAGCTACTGACTCCAATACCCGCGATCAAATCCAAGTATTTTTTTCCACTTCGATCATAGATATAAAGACCCTCAGCTCCAGTAACCTCTACCATAAGTGGAAAATCTGATGTCTGTGCAACGTGCTGAAGAAATTGACGATGTGTTAAGGACTTTGACAAATTATTTTGTTTACTATCCCAAGGTTTATGTAATACTATTTTCTAGAAATTACTTTTTTTACTGCTAAAACAATTTTTTCTGTACTTAAACCATATTTTTCAAGCAATTGGTCTGGGGTGCCACTTTCACCAAAGCTATCGTTTACAGCAATGAATTCTTGTGGTGTAGGGTTATTTATTGCTAGCACTCTTGCGACAGATTCACCAAGCCCTCCAAGTATGTTGTGCTCCTCTGCGGTAACCACACAACCTGTTTTACTAACTGAGGCTAATATGGCGGCTTCATCTAAAGGCTTGATCGTATGCATGTTTATTAATTCCACTGAAATACCTTCTGCTTCCAATATTGCTTCAGCTTCAATGGCCTTCCAAACCATATGTCCATAGGCAATAATAGTCACATCCGTTCCAGTGATCATTTTTTGAGCTTTGCCGATTATAAATGGCTCTGTCGGGTCCGTAAATACAGGCCAACTAGGTCTGCCAAAACGCAAGTAAACGGGACCGTTGTGAGCTGCAATGGCAATTGTCGCGGCTTTTGTTTGATTATAATCGCAGGGAACCACTACGGTGAAATTGGGTAACATTTTGATCATTCCTACGTCCTCAAGAATCTGGTGCGTGGCGCCATCTTCCCCAAGAGTGAGCCCCGCATGAGAGGCACATACTTTAACGTTTTTTTCAGAGTAAGCAATTGATTGCCTTAATTGGTCATAGACACGACCTGTTGAAAAGTTGGCGAAAGTACCCGTGAATGGTATTTTACCTGCCGTTGCTAGCCCAGCGGCTGTCCCCATCATATTTGCCTCAGAAATACCCATTTGAAAAAATCTTGAGGGATTTTCTTTTATAAACGGAGCCATTTTTAATGAACCAACAAGATCCGCACATAATGCCACCACTTCTGGATTAGTTCTGCCTAGTTCTGTAAGACCATCGCCAAATCCTGAACGGGTATCTTTTTTTTCTGTGAATTGGTATTTCATAGTTAATAATCTCCTAAAGTTTCTTCAAGTTGATTGAGTGCAATTTCCAATTGCTCATCTGATGGGGCTATTCCGTGCCATTTATGAGAGCCTTCCATGAAATCGATACCCTTGCCCATTACGGTTTTCATTAAAATCATAACGGGTCTACCTTGACCTGTTTTATTAACAGCAACATTCAGGGTATTAATCATTTCGGGCATACTGTTGCCATCGCATTCCATTACATCCCAACCAAAGGCACGATATTTACCCGCCAAATCACCTAAGGATAAAACTTGATCGACAGGACCATCTATTTGTTGTCCATTGTAATCAATAGTGGCTATTAAATTGTCGATTTTGTTATGTGCAGCATACATAGCGGCTTCCCAAACTTGGCCCTCTTGCTGCTCCCCATCACCCATTAAGCAGAAAACCTTATAAGGATCATTATTTAATTTTTTGGCTAGCGCAGCGCCACAAGCGACGGACAATCCTTGACCTAAGGATCCAGCCGACATTCTGATACCAGGGAGACCTTCGGCAGTTGCTGGATGGCCTTGTAACCTGGCGTTTAGTTTCCTGAAGGTAGCCAACTCGCTTACATTGAAATAACCTGACCGTGCCAAAACACTATAAAACACTGGAGAAATATGACCATTTGAAAGAAAGAAGAGATCTTCGTTAATTCCTTCCATTTTGAAATTGGTGTCATGTTTCATGATTCCAAAATACAAGGCAACCAAATAATCTGCGCATCCCAATGATCCTCCTGGGTGACCCGATTGGCATCCGTGGACCATTCTTACAATGTCTCTTCTGACTTGGGTGGTGATTCTTTCTAATTCTGGAATATTGGCCATAGTAATTTCTTAATTGGCTAAGTTAAATAACATTTGAATCATGTTCACTAATCACATAATTCAAATTCATATATTTACAGGGCATGTTATATTTAATACTATTATTTGATCTATTATAAATAATTTTTAAGCGTGGAAGTAGTATTAAAGGCATTTAGGATTTTGAGATGATAGATGTTTTTGTTCAACGCACATAAATTAAATCAAGCACAGAGCGGTGTCCGTTATTTTTATTTAATTTGAGTGTAAAGCGATAAGCTTTTTCATTTCACAATGTTATCTTTATTTTTTTATTTTCTTTCTTAATGGTGCCGTCAAATATGAAAAATGGAATCCTTACTTTATGTCTATTCTTTGCTTTTAAGTTCATTCTTGCTCAAGAACTAGGCTTAAGATTTGGTTCAGTTACCGGTGATAATAATACAGCGATTGACGCTGTATTCGCCACTTCTAAGTTTAGTAGGGTTCATGCTGACTTGTCTTTTAATGATGGGGTTGGAATTGATCTTCTTTGGGATTTCATATACCGTCCGTTGTACAGTACTGTTTTAGATAGCTATGTAGGTGTAGGTCCCTATATTTGGGTAGGTGAGCCCTTTCAATTAGGGGTAGCCGCAGAATTAGGATTGGCCTATGCTCTTGACCAACTACCACTTGTGATTTCAATAGATTGGCGCCCTGCCATTGAGGTGATCTCCAAAACTAAGATAGAGGTTATTCGTATTGGGTTAAATATTCGATATCTTTTCCCAAATGACCATAACCGTGCAAATCCCAAATAGATCAGCCAATGATTTGTGCGGTATGATCCGCAGTATTGACCTTTTCAAAAATCTCAGAAATCATACCAGACTCATCAATGACAAAAGTAGCTCTTAGGGTACCCATGTATTCTTTGCCCATGAATTTCTTTAAGTCCCAAGTACCGTATAGTTCATGGACTTTATGGTCTGAATCAGAGATCAGTTTAAAGGGTAAGGCTTGGTTTTTTATAAAATTACGATGAGATTTTTCAGAATCTTGGCTGACAACTAATACCTCATATCCTTGCATTTGAAGTGACTCATAGTTGTCACGAAGATTGCAAGACTGGGCAGTACATCCAGGTGTTGCGTCTTTCGGGTAAAAATAAAGAATTACTTTCTTGCCCTTGAGGCTCGCCAGGGCAATTAAATTACCATCCTGGTCTTTGGCTTCGAACAGCGGTGCTGCATCTCCAACTTTAAGTGTGATCATAGTTTTTTTTCAATTACTGTTTTATTCCCAAAAAAGTCAACAACTTCAATGACATATAACCCTGTTATTGGGGTGTTGGTTTTGAGTGGCCTTGAAGTTAATAAATTTCTTTTAGCATCATATTCCATCATCAAAAAAATACCATCTATGGTCGCTCGAAATGACTTTATACCTGATAACTGATCTTGGATCACCAACTTAATTAATCTACTCGACCATGAAATCGGTTTGATAATAGGCGGTATGGTGTCTTGAGCCAAAGTAAAAGTGCCAAGATCCATTGTTGTAAATTGAAAGTAACCTTTGTCTGTACGCTTGCTACCAACAAAATTTAAGCTTCCGTTTTGGCTTACGGAAAAGACCTGATAACTATCGTCATAATTGTTATCTGGTTTCAAGGTAATCGTCACGACATTCCTTAATTGTGAACTTTCATCATTTAGTCGAAATAGCTCTCGATTACGGACATTGTCATGTTTTTTTTCAAACTGTAAATAAAGTGTATCGAAAAGGGTATTTGGTTCCAATTCTATAATAAAATCGTCTCCATGAAAGGAATATTCCATACCGGAAGGAATTGCTGAGTAAAATTTGGGGTCTATGAGAAGTTCTTTTGATAAAACTGAATCAGGTAAGCCGTCTCGTAAATCCCATAAGTAATAATAAGATCCTTGCTTGGATAAATAAGGATTAATGGTCGAATGATAGCCGTTGATATAAATATCGGCAAGGGAATCCTTGGTAACAAAGTGAAGTTGGTTTTCGTCAACATCAAATCTGTTTAAGCTAGGAGATTTGGGTGACATGGTGTTCTGGTTAACAGTAGTGTTGAAAGTACTGATGTTTTCGAAATTATCTTTTAGAATAATTTCTAAATCAGTAGGGGTATTGTTAAAAAAATACCCTTCATTGGACTTATCGTAAATGTCAAGTTCATTTCCCTCAGCAACGTATAACCTATTAAGGGTGATTCCAGATTTACGGGCGAAGGGATAATCGATGTGAACCAAAATATCGCGATTTTTCGCAAAAGACATCGCAGACTTGTTTTCATGAAATACGGTTTCATTGTTAATTTTCAGGAAAATCTCAGGGATGCCATGTTTGTTGTAGGATCCTGTCATAAGGTCATAATGGCTTATTTCGACCCCTATTTTACCAAATAAATGAACCGGGCTAGCTAAGGTATATGAATTGTTTTTTTTTATTGTTTTGTACAAATACGTGCCATAGGCGCCATTAACTCTGGCTTGAGCATCCAGAGATTTAAATGCGACATAAACCAATCTTGGAGCAATTTCGTCTTTAATTTCAGCAAAAGGGTATTCGGATAGCGGGTTCAAAAATTCTTGCTTGTCATTTCGTATTTCAAAATGCAAATGTGGACCCGAAGAGGACCCTGAATTCCCTGAATATGCGATAGTGTCCCCTTGATGGAAGTAAAATTGATCTTTCAAAGGAAATAATTGAACAGCGTGGTTTTCCTTCAAATATTGTTGATTTAACGTAAATGATTCTAGGGTATTTTCAAATGAGCGCAAATGACCATATACTGAAGATTTTCCATCGATGTGAGTAAGATATAAGGCACGTCCATATCCTATAGAGCTTATCGAAATACGGGAAATATAACCATCGGCTATGGCCAAAACAGGTAATCCTTCTTGACCGCCGGTTTTGATATCGAGGCCTGCATGAAAATGAGTTCTTCTAAGCTCACCCATCGTACCCGCTAAGTACTGGGTATGACTTGGATTTATTGGGAATATATATTTGGGTGGGATTTGAGCAGTTGCGATTAACGGCAAGAAATAGATTAGAAAAAGTCTATTTAATTTCAAAATCAAGCATTTTATGATTTTCTATAAACCCTTCCATTCTATCTCCAATAGTCACAGGCCCCACTCCCTCGGGGGTGCCAGTAAATATTATATCACCTTTTTTAAGGGTGATGAATTGAGAAATATAGGCAATGATTTCGTCAATGGGCCATAGCATAAGCGCGGCGTTTCCTTGTTGTACCGTTTTGCCATTATGATTGAGTGAGAAATTAATATTCCGAAGGTCAAAAGGGGCCTTTGAGATAAAATTTGAAATGGGAGCAGCGCCGTTAAATCCTTTTGCCAAATCCCATGGAAGACCTTTGTTTTTAGCTTTGGTCTGTAAATCCCGAGCAGTAAAATCTACACCTAATCCAATTTCGTCATAATATTGATGAGCGAAATTGACGGGGATGCATTTGCCTACCTTTTTAATTTTTACTAGTAATTCAACTTCATAATGAATGTCATTTGAGAAATCGGGGTAATAAAAAGGGTCATTATTTCGGATAATTGCAGAATCTGGTTTTAAGAAAATAATGGGGGCATCTGGTTTCTCATTACCTAATTCTTCTATGTGTTTGACATAATTCCTTCCAATGCAAAGTAGTTTCATGGTTTGATTTTTAGGCGTGTTGATATTGTTCTACTTCTTTCACTTCAAATAATCCTTTTTCATTTATTTCTGATAGCACGACTTTTTTTGGTTCATTGATTAATAGAGGATCATATTTCGCAGTGACGCGGATGTAATTTTCCGTAAAACCGTGCATCTTATTATCTTCTATATCGTCTTCAAATAAAACAATTTTGATTTTATTTTTTTGACTTTCATAAAAAAACCGTTTTTTCTTTTCAGATAATCCTATAAGTAATTGAGTCCGTTCTTGCCTGATTTTTAAAGGGATTATTTCTTTCATCGTACTTGCAAGTGTATTTTCTCTTTCTGAATAGGTAAATACATGTAAATAAGACACCTCTAATTCTCTTAGAAATTCATATGTTTTTAAAAACTCTGCATCTGTTTCACCAGGAAATCCAGTAATGACATCAACGCCAATGCAACAGTTGGGGATGAGTTTTTTGATGGTTTTTATACGTCCTTCATAAAGATGACTATCGTATCTTCTTTTCATTAACTTTAAAATAGGATCACTTCCAGATTGGAGCGGGATGTGAAAATGAGGGGCAAATCGCTTCGAGGCGGCCACAAAACGGATAATTTCCTCACTCAGCAAGTTGGGTTCAATAGAGGATATTCTGAATCTAGTGATACCTTCTATTTCATCTAATGCCTTTATAAGGTCAATGAAATATTCTTTTCTGATTCCTTCTTGAATCCCAAAATCTCCAATATTCACGCCAGTAAGTACAATTTCTTTTGTTTCAGTTAATGCAATGGCTTGGGCCTGCTCAACGATATTGGTAATGCTTTCACTTCTACTTTTGCCCCTAGCTAGAGGAATGGTGCAAAAAGTACATTTGTAGTTACAACCATCTTGGACTTTAAGAAAGGTTCTGGTACGGTCACCATAGGAGTATGAGGTATTAAAAGTGGTTGCTTGAGTTATTTCAGAGGCGAAGACTTGTGCGGTTCCATTTGAGACAAACTCCTCAATATAATCGAACATTCTAAACTTTTCAGCGGCACCTAAGACGGCATCAACTCCTTTTATATTACTGATTTCTTGAGGCTTAAGTTGGGCATAGCAACCGATAATAGCGACAAATGAATTGGGTGCTATTTTTTTGGCTTCCCTAACTATTTTCCTGCATTTTTTATCTGCATTTTCGGTAACCGAGCAGGTATTGATGATATAGATATCTGGAGACTGATTGAAATCCACCTTCTGATAGCCCCGATCTGAAAAGGTGCGTGCAATGGTTGATGTCTCAGAGAAATTCAGCTTGCAGCCTAAAGTATAAAAAGCAACTTTCTTCATTATGTGCAAATATAGTGATCGTCATCTAGTATTGATAGTGATATGAACCATCGATATCAATAATTTATTTTTGACACGTAATCTCAGCTGCTTTAGTATAAAGAGTTGCCTGATATGGTTTTTATCAACTATGGGTGTATGATTATGAGGATCAAGAAATTAATCTTCGGCATTAAATGCATAGGATAAAATATTGACGCCCATTTGTAGAGCTTTAAGCCGTAAGGCTTCAGGGTCATGATGTACGGATGCATCTTCCCAGCCATTACCTAAGTCACATTCGTAGGTATAAAAAACAACCAAATTCCCCTCATGAAAAATCCCAAATCCCTGCGGTGGTTTGCCGTCATGTTCATGAATTTTTGGAAGTCCCAAGTCAAAGTCATAATACTGATGGTAAATAGGATGATCAAAAGGAACTTCGATAAACGCTTGATTGGGAAATATTTTTTTAATCTCTAGTCGGATAAATGGGTCCAATCCATAGTTGTCATCTATGTGTAGAAATCCACCGGATGTAAGGTATTTATTAAGGTTTTTTGCTTGAGCCGCACTGAATGCTACATTCCCATGGCCCGTCATATAGACATAAGGATATAAAAATAGGTCTGGGCTGCCGACGTCAACATAATCTTCATTTTTGAATAGATTAGTACCTACCTTGTCATTTGAAAAGGCAATTAAGTTTGAAAGGCTAGTTTTGTTTGCATACCAATCACCGCCGCCGTCATATTTTAACTTGGCAATTTTGATGGGTTGCCCAATACAGTTAAATGAGACAAGCCAGGCAAGAATATTAATGATAGCACTCTTTTTCATTAATTGATCAAATTTACTAATTGGGCAATAGTTACCTGAGTGAAATCGTCAATAATCAAATCTGCAGAAAGTTCCGACCTAAGGTGAGAGGTTGCCAATGCGACTACTTTGGATCCAGCCAAGTTGCCAGCTTTAATACCGGAGATGGCGTCTTCAAACACGAGGCATTGGTCATTCCTTAATCCAAGCGCATTTGCACACTTTAGATAGATTTCAGGATTTGGTTTGCCTTTTGTAACCGATCTGTCATCTAGAATTGTATGAAAATAATGGGAAAGCCCCAGGCCATTAATGGTGAAGTGGACATTTTCTTTTGGTGCACTTGTGCCAATACACATGGGTATTTCGTGTTTATTGGCCGCGTTTAGTAGTGAGATCAATCCTTTTGTTGGGGAAAGAAAGGGCTGATATATTTTCCGGTAAAGGGCTTCTTTTTCTGTTCCTATTTTTTTGATTTCCTTTTCGGTAGCGTCTTTTTTGATGTATTTAACAATTTCACCAATCGTTCTGCCATTGATGTGGTTGCGATAATCGTTGGAATCTAGATTTAAATGATATGTTTTGGCGAGTGCTTCCCAAGCTTGGTAATGAAATAAATGATTGTCTACTATGACACCATCCATATCAAAAATAAATCCAATTTTTTTCATTACTTATTGCTGTTTAG
>JABMNK010000077.1 GCA_013204595.1 Flammeovirgaceae bacterium | reverse complement strand
CATCTACACGTCCTCCTCCAAAACCAAAAGTTTTAAAACCCATTGACTCAAGAGCACAATTACCTGCGAGGATCATCAAATCCGCCCATGAAATATTCTTCCCATATTTTTGCTTAAGTGGCCAAAGTAATAAACGTGCTTTGTCCAAGTTCCCATTGTCCGGCCAGCTATTAAGTGGTGCAAATCGCTGAGTCCCCGAACCTGCTCCGCCCCTACCATCGGCAATGCGATAAGTACCTGCACTGTGCCAAGCCATTCGAATAAAAAATGGCCCATAATGACCATAATCAGCTGGCCACCAATCTTGTGAAGTGGTCATTAGATCAAAAATTTCACTCTTCAATGCATTAAGATCAAGTGATTTGAAGGCCTCTGTATAATTGAACCCATCACCCATTGGATTCGACAAGGAAGAATGTTGACGAAGTACATTCAGTTTTAACTGATTTGGCCACCAGTCTTGATTGCGAGTACCTCCTCCTGCCGTCTGATTTAAAGGCCCTCCAAGAAACGGGCATTTGGCCTCACCATTTGATGCGGAGGCTCCATTAGTAGCATTTGTATAATGTTCCATAATTGTTCGAAAATTTTATTCATTCAAAGTTAAGGGTAAACCCAAACAGATAAAACTGAAATTTTCTATATTTGATATAGATACCATCTATATTCATGAATATACAGCAGTTAGCCTACATTGTAGCAGTAGATCGATTCAAAAGTTTTAGCAAAGCAGCATTTTATTGTAATGTGACGCAGGCGACTTTGAGCGCCATGGTCAAAAAGCTTGAGATCGAATTGGATATTGTGATTTTCGATCGAAAAACCACTCCCATCATTACTACCCAAAACGGTAAAGAAATAATAGAAAAAGCACAGCTGGTAGTTGCCCATGCTGACGCCCTTTTGGCCTCGTCTAAAGCACTTCTTCAGAAAGTAGCCGGCAGAGTTAGGATAGGCATCATACCCACAATAGCTTCCTCTCTTTTGCCCATAATACTAAAACCTCTTTTAGTAAAATTTCCAGAACTTTTTTTGGAAATCCATGAACTTACTACCACAACGCTCATTCAGCATCTCAAAGAAGGAAAAATGGATATCGCCATACTCAGCACACCTATTTCAGCACCTGAAATCGAGTCAAACTTGCTATATCTCGAAGACTTGGTGGTATATGGGCATTTGTCCAATGATGCCAAAACCATCGATTCTAAAGATTTAAAAAATGAACAAGTTTTTTTACTTCAAAAAGGCCATTGCTTGAGGGATCAGGTTATCGAATTGTGCGGGCTCAATAAAAGCAATAACTTTTCCAAAAACTTTCTTTTTGAATCCAATACCTTCGATACCTTGATCAACTTAGTGGATCAATTTCAAGGCTTAACCGTATTACCCAAATTATACACCCAACAAATGAGTCCAGAAAGGCAATCCAAATTGATTGAATTGATCGGTGCCTCGCTCCAGAGAGAAGTAAGCTTGGCTTTTTATCGACCCTTTGCCAAACACAAAATAAATCAAGTCCTGACCGCCGAAATTCAGCGCCTCCTGAGCTAATCTAGCATGTGCCTCATTGGATATCAAAATATTCAACAACCCAAGATAACTGAAGTTAATATTTAATAATAGAACAATAAAATTTCCATAAAGACTGAGTCGATACAATTAGGCAGTCATGTCTTACCAAGAGATCTTGATCACCTAATACTTCCAAAAATTAAATCCATTGAACTAAATTTTGGCTGATTTTAATTGTTCGGCCGCAAAATCAACGGCGCGAGCAGTCAATGCCATAAAGGTCAAAGATGGATTTTTAGTTCCTGTTGAGGTCATGCAAGCTCCGTCCGTTACAAACACATTAAGGCAATGATGCATCTGATTATGAGCATTCAACATGGAATTCTTGGGATCTGCTCCCATGCGCACCCCTCCTATTTCATGAATGTCTAGGCCAGGAGCCTGCTTATTGTCATAGGCGACGATTTCTGTACATCCTGATTTTCCCAACATCTCACGCCCCTCTTTAAGAAAATCTTCAATCATTAATACATCATTGTCCGTATAGCCAATATGTGTTTCGAGTTGAGGAATTCCATAAGTATCCAACTTATTGCTCAACCTGATCTGATTCTTCTCGATAGGAATCGTTTCGCCTTGCATCATCATATGTATAGCCCACCTTCCTGGCTTAGTGGTTTTTTGCATAAATTCATTTCCAAATTGAGCCCCTTCGACCTCATGGCCTCCTCCTTCTCGAGTGGCCGTATAAAAAACCATGTACCCCCCCTTAAAAGCCATGTCCTGACGGTCAACATTTCGGAACGTTGGCATCATGATCGCTGTCGGGCGCCTTCCATAATAGTAGCGATCCAAATGACCGTCAAATTTTGCGTCTATTTTTCCGCGATAATTGTGAAACGCAATGAATTTTCCTAAAACGCCCGCATCATTTCCCAACCCATTTGGAAACCTTTCTGACGTTGAATTCAGCAAAATTAAATTGGTGTTTAAGGTGGCCGCATTAATGAAAAAGGCTTTGGCATAAAGCAGTTGTTCTGTGCGCGTGATGCGATCAATCACACGTACACAACTGACTTTACCGATTTGATCATCGTAAATAATTTCAGCCACAATTTGATCGGTAAGCAAGGTTAGGTTTCCAGTTTTTGCTGCTGCTGGCAAAGTGGACGCATTCGGACTAAAATATCCTCCGAAAGGACATCCACGTTCACATAAGGTCCTTGCCTGACATTGGGTGCGGCCTTGCTGGGCAAATGTTTCGTTCATTTCTGTTAAATGCGCACAGCGACCGATCACTGGCGTGCGACCGGGGAACTCTTTTTGAATTTGAGCTTGAATATGTTTTTCAACAACATTCATTTCCCAGGCCTTTAAAAAAGCACCATCTGGGATCTCCGATAGGCCATCTAGATTTCCGCTCACACCAATAAAATTTTCTACATGCGTATACCAATCTTTAAGGTCAGAGTATCCAATAGGCCAGCTAGTCGCATAACCATCGCGTGCGGGAGATAGAAACTCATTTTCACTCCAACGCTGCACTTGGCGCGCCCACAATAGGCCTTTTCCTCCAACCTGATAGGCCCGAATCCAATCAAAAGGCTGCGACTGCTGATAGGGATGCTCGGCGTCTTTTACAAAAAAATGGGCAGTGCTATCATTAAAAGCGTAACATTTTGAAACGATTGGATTTTCTGCTATGATTTTTGCAGGTAGTCTCCCGCCGTGGTCAAATTCCCAAGGATTTTTCATCGCAGTAGGATAGTCTCGGACATGCTTCACGTCTCGACCACGCTCAATAACCAAGGTCTTAAAGCCCTTTTCACAAAACTCTTTAGCTGCCCAGCTCCCCGAAATTCCTGACCCAATGACAATAACATCAAATTGTGTTTCCATTTTATAGGCTCCAAGCTTTTGTGGTTGACGAAAGTGGAATATCCCCTATATATTTACTCGGTATGGGGAGATATTCTAGGGCCACAGTAGCCCCTTTTTGTGAAGAAAAATAGCAAAATAAAGTAATCGCACGAATACTGTAAATCCAATCTTCGGCATTCTTAAAAATGGTATTGTCACTATCCGAAAACATTTGCTCAACTAAAAGGATTTGTTCAGATTTGGCCAATAAAATAAAATTGCTGTTAAAATTGCTTTGACAAAATTGCTCCAATGCCTTTGCTCCATGGTCAAGTTCAATCTGCGTTTTGAGAAGGAGACATGTATCGATGTAACGTGACATATAAGATGCTAATTTGGCCTGTTCCGTAGCTGACACAAAATCAGACCCAAGCAGCAACCCTATCAGGGATTCATACAATGAAAAAATAGCTGATTTCACTTTCAATTTGGTACCCCCAAAAACTGGATAGGCACCTGCTAAAAAAGCAGCCTTCATAAGAAGCTCAAGGCTCAACCTGCGGTTCATACTAAACTATTGTGGTCATATTACATTCGTCAAATTTATTGATACTCTTGAAAATGCCACCAACCAGCATTTAATAGACACTCAATATAGTGTGATTTCTATAATAAGAAGGCCTAAGGAATTACAACGTTTTTTTAAATCGACTATTTGAGCATCCACGAAATACAAAAAAATGACTTCTCAAACTCCTGATACCCTACCAAACATTTCTTTAACTAAAAAAACAAATGAACTAAAGAATGACGATCCTCTTTATTTACTGAACTTAGGCACAGGTCCTTTCGTAGAATCCATGAATACTCTTGTTTCATTCCAATCCTCATGAGCGGTAATGAATGCTCTGTGATTCAGAAAATATTTATCGTGATTATAGGATTGGGTTTTACCTTCTGATGTTTCGTAAGTGATCAGCAAACGTCTGCCCACCCATTCCTCATTGATGATAAAACAATCGGTCGTCTTGGTCTCCAATATGATCCATATCGGCAGGGGTCTTTGAAGCGGAACGCTAAAAGTACCTTTTTCTGTCCATGACTTTTGTTCCTTTTCAAGCCAATCACTATTGTAAGAAACCACATTATCGTGGTTGTAGGCAAGTGCAATCATGAAACCATCTTGATTGATGGTGCAGCCTATAGTGAGGCCTTTCCCCAACCATTTCTTATCAAGCTGAAAATTATCTTTTTCTTCTGTCATTGATCAACTGTTTTCATTCAAACTTATTTCATTTTGAATTATCTATATCAATCTTGACTTCTTTTTTTAAAAAAAAAATTATTCCGATGACCTATTTTTTGAATCCGGAAACATAAAATGGAGCTGCATTTTGTAAGCTTAACATTATTTTAATCATAAAATGTCTGGAAATAACCCTGCAAAGAATCTGCGTATGGCTATTAAGGGAGCTGCTTTTGATTGAATCGAAGCCATGAACATCGCAAGGAAAAGAGATGAAAAAAGAAAAAAACCAATATAATGAAAATTCCCTTTATGGAATCACGGACTTTGATGCCGCTAAGCGATCGGAACCAAAAAAGATGTTGAATTCAAAACTCTCCCACATAATCGTTCAACGGCAATTAAAACACATTATCCCTTCAAGTAATTTTAAAATTAACTTCACTAGTTGCACGAAGTAATTGATTTTTAATCAATCAGCTTTAGGGGAGGGTTAATCGCCTACGTGCTTCAAGTAATACCGATAAGCGTTTTGCGCAACTTTTCTTCCCAAAACAAGCCCTTCAATATTATCTGCCTGAATATGATACCCACCTAAAACGCGTGACAATCCGGCCATTTCAGCTGCTTCTGTGAACGTGGGGAAATAAATGTTTATTTCTTCCCAATTCTCTTCAGACTCAGTAAATGATCCTGCAATAAATGGCACGGTCATCCCAAATTCATCGGCACCTTTAAACAATTTTAATGCTTCGGCACATGCCCCACTCACCGTACTGTGTCCGGACACATAACTTGGAAAGGGGGGGCAAAGAAATACATCAGGCGAATAGGGTCTCCATTGGTTTCCATTAATTGACTCCCACCCTTTGCCGTAACCGGCCCAACCCACAATCTCTTGGTCTTGAAAATATTCATGCACCAAGGCGTATGGACGTGCAAAATCATAATACATTTTAGTATCCCAGGAAGCAATGAACGCATCCATGGCTGTTATCTGATTTAAAAAATACATTTTGACATCTTCATCCAAATTGTGAAGATCTCTTTTAGATACTTCTTGGGCAAAAACCAACCAATGTCCTGCCTGCTGCACGGATCTAGGTCCATCTCTCATAAATTCAACCAAACCCTTTTGCTGGACGGTAAGGTTCGCTTGCATTTCGACCACATCTACCACTTCCTTTTTCAGTTGATCTGATCCGTAATAAGGAGGCGGAGGTGATCTAAACTGGTCCGCCGATGCCATCGTTATAGGTATTACTTTTTGCCAGTAGGGTGTTAAGCATTTTGGTGCAAATTTTACCCCTTGGGCATCTGTGAAATATTTGGGTTGCCACCTATTGATGTCACTATTTTCGTCAAGGGTATTGATAGGTTTATAAAATGAATAATCAAAATAAGATTCTTTCCCCGCTAACTCTTCGCCATATTGATTTGACCCATCTCCTTTTCGTGCGTTGATGACCGATACGGCAGCAACCATTCCTATTCGTTCGGGCGAAGAAGGATCATTCCCCTTAAATACAGGATTTAAGCCCAAATCTTCCATCTTTTGCTTAAACATAAGCGAATCTGAGAAATAATATTCTTTTAAGGCATAATAGGCCGCATAAGAGATCGCAATCTCTTTGTTTTTCAATGTTCTAAGGCCCACAGGTGCTTTTTCAATTTCTTCTAAATAAACAGGTGTAGCTGCTGGCTCATAAACCGACCAAGCATCAAAAATCGAGATGAAAATTAACCCTAAATACCTCGAAGTGATGGTCGGCCTTGGCCTGAACAATTCCGTGTCATTTGCAGTAGCCGCTAATGCTACCTGTGCCCAGTAATAGGCTATATTTTTATCCCCTAGCGGATTTTCTATATGGGTAAGTGACTTTTTTGGTGCTTCACAACCTGCCAATAATATCAAAAAAAATAAAATAACAAAACGCATCGTGCAGCAAATTATGTTATAAATTTAATTGAAATATTTAAATTCACAACACATTGAATTAACAAATGTCAAAAATTACTAAAAACAATCGTTCACCTAGTCAAAAGCCTCCCCCTATTGGTCAATCAAAGTGTACAACGTTTAAAAAAAAACCTCCCGATACGAAAGGTCTTCCTGTCAATTTCTTATTTACTGTATCCAGCAATTAAGGGAATGTATTGGTTGGAAAATCCCATTTTTATAAATAATTCATTTAAGCACTCCCCATACAAAGTCATCTTCTCGACGGTAAAATGAGCCAAAAAGCTACCAAAATATTTTTCTAGTATCCCTTCTTGGGAGATGTTTTTAATGTGATTTAAAATGGCTGGCTTATTTTTATATCTTTCAATCAATATTATTTTGATGGGTCTAAATTTAAAGAATTTCCAGCTTAATACATTGGGTTCTAATTTATTCATGAGACTTTGATAGTACGCTGAAAATGCTACGATTTCTGTTTCTGTCTTATCGCTGCTGGTCATTTCCACCATATTGATTAGTTCATCTGCATGATTCACATTATAAACGGCCTGCATCATACCCGTCGCATCGAAAAAATTACCTTGTTCGATCAATAAGGCATTGGTATCGCAATTAAAATACCAATACCCATGAAGGTTTAATTGTTTGCCTGTTGAGATAATGCCTGTCCATTTTCCATAAGTTCTTACACTTCCATCAAAGGAACCCTTGTCACTCGTCGCAGAAACCCAGACGTCAGCGTGATATTGAATACTATCGAATGCCTGATGATATCCTTCGAGAATATCCACATATTGATCGGATCCATAAAAAGGAATTACGGCTTTGATCTCCTTACTTACCAATTGCAATTGCCCCTCAATATCTTCTTACCCGAACAAGGCAAAAAGTTTTTGAGCGGTGGCCAAATTTCTTTCGTATTCCGGATTAGTATTACAGCTCAGAACTAGTACGGCCGCAGTAAAAATTAATAGTAATTTTTACATGTCACTTAAATTTAGTTGATAACTACGTCAAGATAATAAAAAAGAAAACTTATCCCTGATGACTCCCCAAATGGCCAATGACTTTTTTACCTTCGCTATTAAAAATGGGCGTTGATTTTGAAAAGTATTTGGATTTTCATAGATCCAAAGGTGGAACGGGTAAACTTTTTAAGTTTACGTTTCTAGAGTATCGCGAAGGATTTCTCAAATTAGCCGCTGAATTTACAGCAGAAACGCTAAATCCAAACAGAACTGTTCAAGGAGGACAGATGACTTCAATGATGGATGATGTTACGAGCTTACTTTTAATTTATGAATCTAACGGTACGCGCTATCCTAGTTCTACCAACCTACATAGCATGCACCACAGACCTTTATTTGCTGGAAAAGTGATTGCTACCGCAGAAATTTTGAAAACTGGAAAACAAATAGCAACGATTAAGGGAGAGTTGTACAATTTGGAAGGAAAATTGGCTGCAACACTCATGCACACCGCTGTCTTAATTAATAGTGCACCTTGATGGCAATAAAAATACTTGGTGCCTGATTTCTAATCCCTTTCCATGAGGTTTGGCTTTTGGACTTAGTATTTATAAGCTTTTTTTATCCGTTTAAGCCAAAAAACTAAGAGCTCAACCGAAGCAAGCATAAAATGACACCTTGCTTTTCAATATCATAAACGTAAATGATGATATTTTTCGCTTTGCAACCAATGTTACGGTAGAAACCCGCTGAGCCTGTTAGTTTTGTGCTTGTTAAATAAATGAAATGGATGCTTTAGAAGGCTTGGGGTATTTGAGTGCGTTGATCATCGGAATCTCCCTTGGACTCATAGGTGGAGGTGGGTCTATTTTAGCTGTTCCTGTCTTGGCTTATCTTTTTTCGGTAAATGAAAAAGTAGCTACTGCCTACTCCTTATTTATTGTGGGTACAAGTGCCTTTGTTGGAGGTTGGCAGCAACACCTCAAAGGATATGTCGACTGGCGAACTGCGCTTATTTTCGGTCTTCCAGCCATCGTTGGCGTAACCCTTGTGCGGCATTACTTAGTGCCTGCTATGCCTGAGCTACTCTTTTTTATTGGCGATTATCCCTTTTCGCGTCGCATGGCTATGTTTGGGCTCTTCGCTTTTTTGATGCTTCCTGCTGCTTATTCCATGCTTAAAAAAGAAACCCCTGTCCAATCATCGGACGATGGGGCGATAACATACAATTATCCATTAATTTTGATTGAAGGATTAATCGTCGGGGGAATTACCGGCTTGATCGGCGCCGGAGGGGGGTTCTTGATCATACCCGCCTTGGTCATCTTGGCCAATATCGAAATGAAAGTTGCCGTGGGCACCTCGCTGATCATCATTGCGTTGAAATCCTTGATGGGCTTCTTCTTGGGAGACGCATTGACCATGCAAATCGATTGGCCTTTTCTAGGTATTTTTACAACCCTTTCCTTGATAGGTATTTTTATTGGCAGCTACCTGGGTAATTTTATAGACGGGAAAAAACTGAAAAAAGGGTTTGGTTATTTTATATTGGTCATGGCAGCATTTATCTTTTATATGGAATTTTTTCTGAGCCAATAAAAATAGTCATGTCACTTATACACTTTTTTAAAAGTTATCAATTTAAATTAAGAAAATTTAAAGCATCATGAAAATAGATCAGATATATACGGGATGTTTAGCACAAGGTGCCTACTTCATAGAAAGTAATGGCGAAGTAGCGATCATCGATCCATTGCGAGAAGTCAAACCTTATCTTGATAAGGCCGTATCGAAGAAATCCAAAATCAAATATATATTCGAGACCCATTTTCATGCTGATTTTGTAAGTGGCCATGTAACCTTGGCCAAAGAAACAGGAGCTCCAATCATTTTCGGCCCCAATGCCAATCCTTCCTTTGAAGCCCTCATCGCTGAAGATGGGCAAGAATTCACGTTAGGGGAAATTACCATAAAAGTACTGCATACTCCAGGTCATACGATGGAAAGTACCACTTACTTATTAAAAGATAAAGACGGTAAGGATCATGCCATTTTTAGTGGGGATACGCTTTTTTTGGGAGATGTCGGAAGGCCAGATTTAGCCCAAAAAATGGGTCCATTAACGGCGCATGATTTGGCCGGATTTTTATTTGATAGTCTTCGTGCTAAAATTATGCCCTTGTCAGATGATGTAATCGTATATCCTGCGCATGGCGCTGGTTCCGCTTGTGGTAAGAAAATGATGAAAGAAACCGTAGATACTTTGGGTAATCAAAAGAAAATGAACTACGCCCTACGTACGGACATGACCAAAGAAGAATTCATCAATGAGGTCACCGACGGCCTTTTACCTCCCCCTCAATATTTTCCACTAAATGTGAAAATGAACAAAGAAGGATACGAAGACATTGATATGGTACTCGAGCGAGGTGCTAAGGCCCTGTCCCCAGCGCTATTTGAAGCCACTGCAAATGAGACGGGCGCTGTAATTTTGGATGTACGCAATCAAGACGATTTCAGGCAAGGGCACATCCCCGGCGCTATTTTTATCGGACTGAATGGTAGTTTTGCCCCATGGGTTGGGGCGTTGATTGCAGACGTGAAACAGCCCCTCCTATTGGTCACTCCAGAAGGACTTGAAAAAGAGACAATTACAAGGTTGTCAAGGGTTGGATTTGATCAAACATTGGGTTATTTGGAAGGGGGATTTGAGGCGTGGAAAGGGGCTGCTAAAGAATATGATACCGTCGACCAAGTAACAGCAGAACAATTAAAGTCTGTCATCAGTGTTGGGGATTTACCTGTGTTTGATGTCCGAAAGGAAAGTGAATATCAATCCGAGCACGTCTTGAATGCAGATAATACCCCTTTGGATTTTCTCAATGAGTACCTCGCTGAATTCCCTACAGATCAGCCTTTTTACCTCCATTGTGCTGGCGGTTACCGTAGTATGATAGCGGCCTCCATTTTGAAAAGTAGGGGAATTCATCATCTCATCGATGTTAAGGGAGGATTTAAAGCCATACAGGAAGCTGGCATAGCCGTGTCCCAATTTGTTTGTCCAACCACCTTGTAAGCCTAACCAAAGAGGCTAGATAAGTATAGCAGTTGCTGCTAATTACTATCGAAATACTATTATTATGTAGTAGGTTTATTCGTGAGCCCGCTGCAGAAGAAAAATTGAAATCACTGCAGGTGACAACTATGTATTTTCTGACAAATATAAGGGCCCTTGCTCCGTTCCTGCCGATTGCACAAGACGCCCCATTATTGATGTTGATTTGAAAAAACAGCTCGGTGAACAAACGAATTTGATGCTTCTTTTGATATAAAAGAGCTACCACCCTCTGGTTTTCCATCTCAATACGCGATCTATCATTCTGTTCAAGAAATTGATTTTCTTATTTTTTTATATTAATTTATTGCTGATTTTTAAAATGAATTAAGGCTGATGGAAGAAACTAACTCACAAAAATCAATTGGCAGTAAAATTGATATCGAATCAAAAATACCTTTAGATGAATTATTAAAAGCCATTCCAGGTGGTTTTAATAGTATTTCTGATGTTGCCCAGCGGAGGGCTGTTACCAATGAACTTTTTCTATCAATGAAAGATGATGAGGTAGCTGTTAATGTAGTTATCACTGATTATAACGTCCCTGGGTTAAACAATGCCCCAGATATTTTAGTTAGGGTTTATACGCCTAAAAGCGCTAAAGATAAAAATCCAGGCATTTACTGCATCCATGGAGGTGGAATGATTATTGGCAGTGTTATAGGAGAAGAAACTAATAGCATCACTCTTGCGCTCAAATTGAATGCTGTAGTCGCAGCAGTAGCCTATCGGTTAGCCCCAGAAAATCCTTATCCTGCTGCAGTGGAAGATTGTTATGCGGGTTTAGTTTGGATGGCCAAAAATTCAAAAAATCTTAAAGTTGATCCCAAAAAAATTGCCGTATATGGCGGCAGTGCTGGTGGGGGTCTGACTCTGGCGACAACCATGATGGCTAGGGATAAAAAATTTCCTAATGTATGCTTTCAAATGCCCTTATACCCCATGATTGATGACAGAAATACCTCCTTATCTAGTCACCAAATAACTAATATTGGCATATGGGATAGAGACGCCAATATAGAAGCCTGGAAATGGTATTTGGGTGGAAAAGAGGCGGATGAATATGCTGCTCCGTCAAGAGCAAGCAATTTAAAAGGCTTACCACCTACTTTTATAGATGTAGGGGAAGTAGATCTATTTAGGGACGAAGACATCGAATTTGTTCAAAAACTATTAAAAGCAGGAGTTTCAACTGAGTTTCATCTTTATCCTGGGGCGTACCACGCATCTGAAATCATCGCGCCCACGGCTAGCCTTAGTTCGAGGATCTGGGAGGTTAGATATAATGCGCTGAAAAGGGCGCTCTATTCATAAAGAATGTGATCAAAGTCAATTGTGCTCCCACTCGACCCCCCATCTTTTAATTGTATCGATCCTTATAAGGAAACTATTTTTTTGGGATTTATAGAAAAACGAACAAATGACGGAAATATAGCCAGATTAATCAAATACCTAAAAATAAAAGAACATCAATACCACTCAGCGTTGGCTCAACTAAACTGAGCAAATTAAAGTGGCGTATGTTAGCTGCTTAAATAAATTCATTTTGGAATAATTATGATTGTAATAGATAGTTATTCTGTTTTGATAAGTTAAAGAAAATGAATCAGCAAAAATCGTCAAAAAAAAACGTTTAGGCGCTATCTTACCTAAACAAGGGACCCGATTTTATTCAGCAATAGGCATACGTGATGAAATAAAAATACTCATCCATTATGGTATCAAAGACATAGCTTTAGCTTATTTCAATCATATTCAATAACTTCTATCTTACTCAAGTCATCCTTCTATTTGAAATTATTAATCAAAGAAGTTTCCATAACCTACGCAGACTATTTGATTTTACAAGGCCATTGCAGCATCATGAATACGGTACTTGTACTAGCGAAAAACTTGATATTAAAGACTGCATCGCCATTAATGGTGAGCAATATGCTTAGATGTAGTCATGAGAGACTAGGATATAGCCAATGGCACTGTGCTTTTCCTATTTTAAGTCCACACAAGATCATTATTTAGACACTTTTGAGCTATTTAGGCTACGTTTAGACCGTTTTTAAATGAATTTAGATGTTATCATCATCCTATCGAATCAATAAATCCTTAATTTTAAATTATGGAGATTCAAACTTATTATTTTGATGACGATGGGATCATTCCCAATAATCTACTACCTGTTATTTTGTATCAAAAAGTAATCGATTTAAAAGATGCTTCTGACTGGCTAGAACGTACCTTCAAAAATAATAATTGGTTAAATAATTGGAGAGATATTGTTTTGCCCTATGACCATTTTCATAGTAATACCCATGAAGTATTGGGGTTGGGTCGGGGAAGCGTGTCTTTAAAAATAGGCGGGACTCATGGAAAAATATTTGATTTAACTAACGGGGATGTCATTATTATTCCTGCTGGAGTAGGTCATCATGCACTTTCTGCGCAAAATAATTACCAATTTGTTGGCGGCTATCCAAATGGCGACGCTTGGGATTTAAAAACAGGATTAGAAAAAGATGAAAGACCTCAGATTTTAAAAATCCTTAAGAATGTGGCGGTACCCGAAACCGATCCCCTTTTTGGTCGCAACGGTTTTTTATTAGAAAAATGGCACTAGTAACTTGGCTTCAAGTTGGATCATAGCGCCTCGTATTTAATATAAAACAATACTTATAAAAATGGAACCTAGCGCCTACTGGATTTCTGATTGATCACTTACTGGCAAATTTTATGCGCATTATTTCCTTTTAAGTTCATAGTGAGCATAAGGTTTTGGCACGCTCAAATCCGCTCATTAATGATGGATACACAGTGATCAGAGAACCTAGCACGACAGGAGATAAGTGTTTTGACCGCATCATTAAGGCGCTTACTGAAATTTAGGGAAATAACTATCAACTTGCCAGTGCAAGTCCATTGAAGACCTCGATGGTTGAAAAAAACTGACATAAGTTCAATAAAGACCTCTTTTGTATTTTGGCGCCTAATTTAAATAAGTTTTCTCAACCATCAGGCATGATACAAGGAAAGTTACCCATCACCTATCCAAGAAAATAAAACATGCTTCTTAAAGCAATTAAACCGACATTCTCACTACGTGTAAGGTTCTGTGATTTCCACCAAGTGACCTCCTTTTACCGTCGATTTTCTGTAAAAACGGAAACAAGGCAGAGACACAGAACAAACCACCTACCTTTTTTGTGTGTGCCTTTAATTGAAAAACTCCTGATACTACTCGCAGTAGCCCTAGACTCAATCCTTTAAATTTTTATTGAGATAAGTGTATTGAATAAGGCCACTTTTGAAGGTTAGCGCGTCTTTTAGTTCAAAATGATTAGGGACACATCCCTTTTTAAAAAGTAGCGTTCCTCTGTTTAGTTTGGTAGGAACTACTGAAAGGATCATTTGATCAATTAAATTTAGATCAATCATGTGATTGGCAAGTGCTGCTCCCCCATCACAATAAATGTGTTTGTTTCCAGAAGACGCTTTAAGCTGACCAATAAGCGCCGCTATGGCTCCGTTGTAAAATGTTAGGGTTTCATTTTGTGGTGATTCTTTGGGGACACGAGTAATAACAAATACCTGTTTATCCTTATGATAAGGATATCCCATCGAAATAACCTTATCATAAGTTTTTCTTCCTACTACAATGAATTCTACAGAATCCATAAATTTTGAATATCCATAATCCTCATCTTTAACTTGAAAATTATTTAGAAAATCCAAATTGTCATTATCGCCAGCAATGAATCCATCTTCAGACATGGCGATATAAAGTATTGTCTTATTGTTCATTTGGTAAAAATAATAAAACGGTTAGGCGGTAAAGGTATAATGATTACATCCGCCACTCCGGATGTACCCGAACCAGCGATCCTCAATGACCTTTTGATTCACAAAAGTCCTGATTATTCATATAGAACTGGACCAGGAGGCACCCCTCTAAGGATAATTCACAACCTCCGCATACTTGATAATGTAAATCTGAACGAAGCATTTTAATTATGAAAAAGCCATCGCATCTCTAAATAGTAAAACGATAACTAGTATAACCACCCCTCCAATATTACCCTCTCAACACCTCAATAAAGGGGACATACCTGTGTTTTAGTTACGTGGACTATGTAATTCAAAATATTTGAAATCAACTTTTTAAAGTAGCTGCTTTTTTCTTTGATGAAAAATCTATTCAAGACGAATCATATGGGATTATAGGAGTCTTGGAGGGTGTCCGTTGGCGCAAAAGAAAGCACTACTAATGTTAATGAGTATCTTTATTAGATACAGAAGGTGAAATTGAAAATTATTTACCATTGTGGCGATGGCCAAGAAATTGAATCTATGCCCCAATTATATTTTTTGATCATCTCAACTGAAAAATCTTCAGGGGAAACGTCAGGACCATTAATATCATGGCCCGTTTCTCCTGACACTTCATAAAAAATATCATAAGGGGTAATAGAAACGCTAACAATATGGTGTCCTGGGAACGTATTGATTTGCGCTCCTCTTTTATTTTTTATATCCTCATATGTGTCCCCTATTCTAAGTCCATAAATATCTGAAATTGATTCGGATTGAATCAATATGCTAGTTATAAAAAGGTCCGTCAGGGTACCGTCTGGATTCTTATTTAAGCCTGTATTTGATACCCTAATTTTAATTTCATTAATCGAAAACAAGAATCCTATTAGCTCATCATCATTATTAAATTCTTCCGAAAAATCAATCGTTTCATTTGGGAATATTTTTTCTAGCAGGGGATATGACATAGGTATTTGATTTGAAAATTTTATTGCCCTTGCCTCACTCCCTTCGTTGTCAAAATAAAAAACAGTTTCCTTTATTTCTTTGCTCGCTTTAGCCAATTGAACAAGCGTAAAATATACATACCCCACTTTATTTTCCAAAGTTTTTATTTTATACCAATAAGGATATTTATTATTAATGGTGAATTCTATATGCAAAATTTCAACCTCATCACCCGTGTTTAGTTGACCCAAAATCTCCGCCTTTAAGTTTGGCTCAGCTCTTAAATTCACTTCCGTTCCTTTTATGAAACCGTTAGTTGAATTTTGCCCAAAAGAGACTATGGGAACTAAGAATAAAATTAGAAGTAGCGTTTTCATTTTCAATTTTAGATTGACTTATCGATACTAATATTCAATATAGTCTCAAACTGTAATCTTCCCCTAACTAGCTACGTTCAAAACTAAAGAATTCCATTCACTATTGCTATTGTTATCTTATTGTAATGTGATTGACTTAAGGGTAAAATAATCTTTGAACAGATCTTTTTTATTATAAAAATAGATTTTTAGTTTTCAGCTAGGCTAGATGTGACATAACTTTTACTCTTTTCTATAAATAATTCTTTGCTCCCATTTTCAAAAGGAATTAAATAAAAAGAATAGGTATGCTCAACATCACCATATATTAAATATTTCCTTTCAGGAAGTGATCCCCAACTATCATTTCCAGCCACACCACGTTGGGCTAAATCAATATTCAATTGTACTAAATCTTGCTCTTTTATATCTATAGTGTGTTTACTCTTATTTACCACAGGTATTCCATCGATACGGTATTCCAACGCTACTTTTATATCATCTCCATAATCCAAGCCCTCAGTTGTGTCAAAGTCTTCATTTGGCATATGCAGGGCGCTCACTCCTAAATTTGTTTTATGATTTCCTGACACGACTAAAAGTCCATTTCCATTGTCATCTGACAAAGCAACCCATCTTACATCTGTTTTATAACCATTTTCTTGAGGTCGGACGTATGGATAGTACTGATCTGTCACATTTGATTCATATAAATCTACAAAAGCAGCGACGTTTCTATCCTGGTAGTTTTCCCAAGGACCTTTCCCAAAATAAGACATGTTGTTATATTCATATGGTAATTGCATACGCATACCTATTCTTGGAATATCTGCTTTATAAACTGTTTTATCTAATACATTTTCGATTTTCACAATCCCATTTCCATTGATTTTATAAACAGTATGAAATTGAGTATCTACACCCGGCAACTCATAGGTAACCTTTAATTCAACTAAATTCTTCTCAATTATCTTTGTGTTGAGGCTTATTACTTTAGAGAATAAAGATGCTTTTTTCCACGCTATATTTCTAGTATACATTCTACTCCCTGCATCGTTATCTGTAACAGCTCTCCAAAAATTTAGCTTTGGTCCTTTTCCTTCTTTAAACAACTCGTTACCTTTATAAATATAAGAGGTCAGCCTTCCTTCATTTTTATTGAATACTAGTTGAAAAATGTCGTTAGAGATCGTAATATTCTCATCCCTTTTAATGATTTTTAGAGCTGTTCCATTATCGGAATCAACTTTTACCGAAATGTATTTTGAATCCAATTTTATTTGTTCGTGGGCTACTTCGAATCCTTTTGGTAGCATTCCCCATTCGTTTTTTGTTGTTGCTGAAATTTCTAAAAAATATTCTGTGTTGTTTTGGTAAGTGATTCCATTTAATTTGATTCGTATCAGTTTACCTGTATGTGTTTCAACTGCAAGATTTTCAACTGGGACTGTTTTTAACACTTTTCCATCTGCCTTAATTTGTGCTGTAATATCAAACTGATCTAAATTGGAAAAATCATAAAGATTTTCAACCAATATGCGCAATTCATCGTATTTATTAATTCCCTTTTCTTTGAAATTGATAAACTCAAGTGCTTTTTTAACTTCAAATAAAGCAGGATGTGGTGTGCGGTCTGGGGCCACAATTCCATTATTTAAGAAACTATTATCGGAAGGCATATTCTCGCCGTAATCTCCTCCGTAAGCATAATAACGTTCCCCTTTTTCATTAGTTTTCCAAATAGATTGATCTACCCAATCCCAAATAAACCCTCCTTGTAAATTATCATATTGCTCAATAATATCCCAATAATCTTGAAAATTTCCAGTGCTATTACCCATAGAATGCGCGTATTCACTTGGAATGTATGGTCGGTCTGTTTTACTTTTCCCTATTTCTTCAAAATCTGCTAGCGATGGATATTGAGGGACAATAATATCTGTATTCCAATCCATGTCATACTCATTACCATCATAGTCTTTATATGGCCTTTCGTACTGCACAGGTCTTTTAGATTTGTCAATTGCTTTTATGGCATTATAACCTACATAAAAATTAGTGCCATTTCCAGCTTCATTCCCCATTGACCAAATAACTACCGAAGGATGGTTCTTATCACGCTCCACCATTCGAACCATTCTGTCTACATGAGCTTTTTCCCAACTTTCCTTTTTAGCTAACGAGTGCTTACCATAATACATTCCGTGACTTTCTATATTAGCTTCATCAACCACATAAATTCCATATTTATCACATAATTCATAAAAAATACTCCCACGTGGATAATGAACCAAACGGACGGCATTGATGTTATTCTCTTTCCAAAGGCGAATGTCTTTTAGGATCATTTCCTCACTCATCACATGCCCAGTTTCTGGATCTGTTTCTTGAGCATTTACTCCTTTTAAAGTAATTCTTTGTCCATTTACCAGCAACAAGCCATTTTTAATTTCAACACTTCTAAAACCGATGTTTCTAGAAATAGTTTCCATTATTTTTCCTTTTTTATTTTTTAACTCA
This sequence comes from Flammeovirgaceae bacterium, assembly GCA_013204595.1. Classification (GTDB taxonomy): domain Bacteria; phylum Bacteroidota; class Bacteroidia; order Cytophagales; family Cyclobacteriaceae; genus UBA4465. The sequence continues at coordinate 2,945 of JABMNK010000077.1, read as the reverse complement.
ATTACCAATGTATATAAATTTGGATGCTCCGCACTCCATTGTTTTACATCTTCAATTTGAGCTTGAAACGTGGTAATATTTAAAGAATTATCAACAACTGAAATCATTTTAGCTTCTTCTTTTAACAAGTTGGTGTTGTCCAGTATTTTATAAGAAACTTGCACTTGTTGCTCTTTTTGCAAATGATTTTTAAGTTCAATCTCTAAATTGAATAGCCCGTTTTCATAACTTTTATCCAAATTAGAAAGAACCTCAAAATCTCTAATTCTAATTTTTGGTTGCGCATATATAAACAACGATCTTTCAATCCCACTTATTCTCCAAAAATCTTGACATTCTAAATAACCGCCATCCGTCCATCTAAAAATTTGAATAGCAATCGTATTTTTTCCGGGTTTAGCTAATTTGGTTATATTAAATTCGGCAGGTAATTTACTTCCCTGAGAATATCCAACATATGCACCATTAATCCAAACAAATCCCCCAGATTTCATTGCGCCAATTTGTAAGAAGATTTCTTTTCCCTCCCAATCTTCATCTATATTAAAATCTCTTCTATAAGATCCAACAGGGTTATAATCATCCGGTACTTTCCCTGGGTTTTTTGGGTATATGCTATCCTCAAACTCCATTTCAGTTGAAACCGGGGCTTTAAAATCTGAAAACTCATATTGGTGATTAACATATATTGGAATTCCATAGCCTTCCACTTCCCAATTAGCAGGTACTTTTATCGTATTCCAGTCTGATACATTTTCCAAAGGATTCATGAATGTTTTTGGCCTATCTTTTGGAGAACGTACCCATTTAAATTTCCACAATCCATCTAAAACTTGTTTGAATTCAGGTTCATTTAATTCTCTATTTTTAATTGAAGAAAAAGAAGTAAAAGTTGCATATGCCTCTTCTTTATTTTCACTAATTACTTGTTCATTTTCTATATAATGTCTGTAGTTTGAAATTGGATCAGCAACTTGACTGTAGCTACTATTAATTATAAAAAAATATATAAGGACTAATATTCGCAAACTTTTATTCATTTTATTCATAATTTTATTTGCCGTTCTGTCGCATCTGTAAAATACGCATAACGTTTTAAAATAATTTATCTTTTTTAAAACGCCAATTATATAAATAATTTAGAGGTTGAACTTTTAGCATTCAAAAGACTATTTTTCTTCATTATCCTAACTACTGCTATTCCTTATAGGGTTCGTTTTGCTAACTCGAATTCTTAAAAGCCTAAATGTAACATTATACACAATTTTATCATTTGATGGTCTTTCTCGACTGTGGGTCTTTAAACTAATTTAGATTTTTTAATTGGGGGGATATTTAGCTGATTAAATCATTATTTTAATGTAACTCATCTTAATAAAATAGTTCAACTAAATCCTTACGCATAAAAAAAGGTTCCAAAACGAGATGTCCTGAAACCCATACTGGTGTGGCTCCTCGTATTAATCAAAGTTGCAACCAAACGAAATCTATTTGTGTGTTAAATATGGATTGGATCAAGGAAAATTTTGAAGTTTATTCCTTAATGAATATTAATTTCACTTAAAGTACCATATATTTAAAACAAAACTTTCATTAATGAAAACAACTTTAGTCCTATTCTCTCTTATTTTAATGAATTTTGGGTGTAAAAATATTTCCAAAGAAGAGGTAAATGACCAAAATCATAAAATTGAGGAAGTAAATTCAAAAACTAAAAAAATCTTAAGCCCCCATAGTTACGCAATGGCTATGGTAGATGATGTTCATATTCATATAGATTATTCTTCACCAAGTGTTAGAGGGCGAATCATTTTTGGCGGGTTAGTAGCTTATGATGAGGTTTGGCAATCAGGTGCTCATAAAGCAACCTGGTTAGAGACTGATAAGGATCTCTTGGTAAACAGTAAATTACTTAAGGCTGGGAAATATGGATTTTTTACCATCCCCAACAAAGATAATTGGACGGTTATTTTAAATAAAAATTGGGATCAACACGGTAAAGATGAATATGATGAAAGAGATGATGTATTAAGATTTAATGTAAAGCATGAAATTTCTGAAGAAATAACTGAACAACTGGTCTATAATGTTCAAAAGATTAATGAAAGTGAGGGCTCTATCTCATTGAGCTGGGAAAAGATAACATTGAGTTTTTCGTTTTCAATACCAAAGTGAAAATTGATTAACTAATGATCATAAATAAAAAAAGGCTACACTAAAAAACCAAAACGACATTTGGTTTCATTGGCCCAGCAACAATTAGATATAGAAGACAAAGTGCTCATTGAGTATTCTAATCATAAATAAATCAAATGAAAATCCAATTAAGTTCAGAGATTACGTGTCCTAACTGTGGAAACAAAAAAATGGAAGACATGCCAACAACTGCTTGCCAATTCTTTTATGAATGTGAGAAGTGTCATTCCATTTTGAAACCAAAAGAAGGAGACTGCTGTGTTTATTGTTCTTATGGATCCATGCCATGTCCCCCTATACAAGAAGATCAAAATTCTTGTTGTTCTTAAACAACAAAGCCACCTATTTCTAAGTGGCTTTGTTTTGCTCCTCCTATTATTCAAAGTTGCAGCACAACTAAATCTATTTGTGACTTAAATCCATCAATTAAAGGAGTCATTACTAATAATTGAATTCCATGCTACAATGATATACCACGGATGACGATACACCTAAAACTAATTTTCAACTCAAACAGCTTCTTAATACTTAACTATGGTATTTATCTTCACAGATCAATATTTTAAACTCCTATTCCTTCCCAACGCTGCAACCTAATATTTACAATTAAATCACCTCAAAAATAGATAGGTGAACTAAAAAATCAGCAGCTTTGAAAACTCGTTTTTTGAGATCAGCCTTGAGCAAAAATCTAATAATGGATATTAAAATTACAAGAACAGAAAATTCAAAACTGAAAGACATAGACT
>JABMNK010000076.1 GCA_013204595.1 Flammeovirgaceae bacterium | reverse complement strand
CCCTAGGACAGGGTTTGAACTTTGCATTAATATTTCTCCTTTTAGCTAAATTGCCTGCAAGAGATTTCGCCCTCTTAGTTAAATAATAAAGGCTGCCGCCAGCATTCGTATACCCAGGTTGAGCCTGATTTGCTGAGATTATCCTGAGTTCCAAGTTGGGCTTGTCCCTCAGGGAGTTCAATCAACCCGAACTTATGGGCTAATTACTTTCTTTTCAACCTTCGAAGGGATTCCTTAATCGCCTTCTGACGGGCGGCTTCTACAGGATCTTTCTTAGTGGGAAATGCCCATTTCAAGATAAAAATTAAAATTAAAACCGTTACAAAACCACCAAAACCTTGAAGGTAAATTGCTGTATTTGCCGCGTAGTTCACTTAGCCACTTTATCATGCGTAAATCGTTCAGCGAAAAATTCCCAGAACGATAACGTTAGTAAGATCATTGAAAAACCAAATAGCAAATCTTCCATTGGGGCACCAGCAATTCTTGTTCCAATGATCTCACCTTCTGAATACATGACAATTTTATTAGAAGTAAGCCACCAATTTGTTAACAATTGGAAAGGTAATATCAAGAAATACGTTTTCCAAAAAATTTTACGGGTCATCATTTGAGAACGTAATAAATATAGATCAAATATAATTGCCACTATTACGGCATTAAGAGCGACGTCAGCGTAGATCATTTAATTTCTCATCTTCGCTTGAGGGTCTACTTAATTTAATCAAAGCTAGATACGTTAAGACAACCATCAAGGGAACTATTATGAAGAAAAGGACTTCCTCAATTGGTAACTGTCCAAATATGTAAAATCCCATTATTTGCTCTGGGTCAAAGTACCAACTCCCTTTAGCTACGGCCCAAAGATCCCAAGCCAAATAAATTGACAAAATGGCTACATCGGTCATGAGAAATAGTTTCCACTTACTTCGAATCCTCAGTCTGAATCCCAAATTAACGAAAAGTGCACAGATTCCGATGAATGCTAAGACCATCAGGTAATGGAATTGGGCCACGGCTTATTCTCTCCCAAATTTCGCTTATTTCCCATAACCTAGCCTTATGGATATCGGTCTTTCGAGAGTCTATGAGCTTGCCTCCCGCTCTTCTCGAATTGCAATAACTGGGGCGATCATTACTTTTGGAATTCTTGATCTATTTTCGTTAGATATTTCCTTATCACTCCAGATACTTATTGCTGTAATTGCTCTGCTGGTTGGGATTCCCCATGGCGCAATTGATCACTTGATTGCAATCCCAAGAGAATCAAGAAATCGCTTTGTACTTTTCATACTTTTTTATGTCTTGCTGGCAATAGCTGCGGGTTTTGTCATCGCAACTTGGAACCAACTTGGCTTTCAATTAATTATTGTAATAAGCGCGCTTCATTTTGGTTTTGGTGATGCAGCTTTCAAAAATGAGTGGAATGGATCCCGAGCGATTACCAAAGATTCATTTCTAAAACTCTGCGCCTATGCCCTACCGGCTGGATTTTTGCCTGTCATCTTGCCGTTGACAGATTCTCGTGCCCTATCTGCGTTAAACCGGATTAATCCTGAGATATCTGGTTGGTCGGGTTCCATTAATCAAACCTTGCGGAACATCACATTGGCTTTAGCGCTGATTGGGTTGTTGCTCCTACTGCTTACTAAAAATTTCCAAGCATCAATTGATCTACTTCTTTTACTAATCTTGTCGTTATTAGCACCACCATTGATTGCTTTTGCAGTTTATTTTGGTTGCTGGCACGCCGTCCGCCATACAGCACGGCTCGTCCCGAAATTACCAAAAGCAACTTTGTTTGCTCAGTCCGGGAATTCATTCAAGGCATTTTTATCCGCGGTAATCCCTGGCCTTTATGCACTGATCGGAACTATTTTTCTGGCGCTTGGACTTATGGTCTTTCGCCCAGAATATTTCGATACCGGTTTACTCTGGACGGTTCTAGTAATCATTTGGGCATTAACAATTCCCCACATGCTCACTACGGCCAAATTTGATTTACAACTCTTTAAGTGAGAGTCAAGCCAAAAAGATGTGGAACGGGATAACATGTACGGGATGAGAAATGGTCAAATCACTCAGGCAGAACCTGCGACTGAAATTACTAAATATGCAAAATAAAAAGGCATCTTCATGGCCTATTCTAAAATCTTATACGGGCGATGATCTCCGAAAAATATCGATGCCTGTTGGCGGTATAGGCACTGGGAATATAGGACTAGCTGGAAACGGAGGGTTGGTGAATTGGGAAATAATGAATCGACCTTCTTTCAAGAAAAGTCCCGATGTAAATGCATATGTTATAAGAGTCGAACAGGAAAAT
>JABMNK010000075.1 GCA_013204595.1 Flammeovirgaceae bacterium | reverse complement strand
GCTTAATTCAACAACTGTGAACTTAAACTCCTTATCGTACTTTTTTCTTTCTTCTGCCATAAAACTTGAATTTAATCATTTTGGTTTTATAGCTTAACTCTAACTCCGGTATTTTGACACATTCCAGTCGACTAAAATAAATATACTACTTTAATTAAGAAATAATCATTTATTTACTCATTTTGATCAATGAATATACGTTTGCTAAAATTTAAATATTGTAATATTGATCGTATGATTAATAAGCTATTGGTTGTTGTGGTTCTTCTTTTATTGTCCTGCCAAACAGTAAGGAAGATCCCACGTAGTCAAGATACCAAAAAAATATTCAACACCTCAACTACTCCGCCCTCCTATTTCGTGGGATTTTCATTGTACGATTTGACGGAAAAGGAATTTCTCATCCACATAAATGACGATCACTATTTCACCCCAGCATCAAACACAAAGATAGTTACGTTGGCTGCTTATCTGAATTTAAATCTTGAGCGTATCCCATCCTTTCTCATAAATAAAGATCAGCACCACGCCAATATTATTGCATTGGGAGACCCCACATTTTTGCATCCAGATTTTAAAATACAACCGGCCTTTGATTACTTAAAGTCTCTTCAATTTGACACCCTGATATTCAATCCACCACTAGCCCCTATCACTCATTATGGCCCAGGTTGGGCTTGGGATGATTATCCTTTTTACTTTCAAGCAGAGAGGTCATGGATGCCCTTATATGGCAATGCCTTAAGCTTCAATAAAACTAAAAACGGATACCAAGTAATCCCTGATTTCTTTACTGCCTTTGTTGATTTTAAAAGCTCAAAAACCACACGATCCCCTAACTATAATCTTTTCAGTCTTTCGAATCAAGTTAATCGCCCTGACACCTTAAATGTCCATTTACCATTCATTATTGATACTGAATTAATCAAAAATTTACTAGCAGATACACTACCCCAAGCTATCGTCATTGGCCGCTCATCTGAATTAAAACCTTGGACATTAATAGAAGGACCGGAAGTAACCCCAGTCCTTACCTTAATGATGGACCGAAGCGATAATTTCTTAGCCGAACAATTGCTAGTAAATGGACAGCGATATAAAGGTTTTGAAACTATAGATCAATACATAAACTATCTTAAAATAACCTTATTTGCGGATTTGAATGATCCCTTGATTTGGGTCGATGGATCAGGACTTTCTAGGTATAACATGATTACTCCAAGAAATCTAGTAAGAATCCTTGAAAAGATCTATGAAATGACCGATTGGCCAACTGTCACGACTCTTTTTCCAGATAATAGTGATCTGATGGTTGCCGGACCCGCTGAAAGTTTACCTTTTTTGTTTGCCAAAACAGGTACCCTCAGGCACAACCATTGTTTAAGTGGTTACTTAATTACCAAATCTGGCAAAAAGCTCATCTTCAGCTTTATGAATAATCATTATACCGGTCCCACTAGCGAAATAAGCAGTGAAATGTACAAAATACTATCTCAGATAAGGGACAAATATTGACACTGCTACACTGGCATTCAATGTTAAATTAGACAAATGAAAAATATAAATTATCAAAATAGGACTGATCCAAAATACTTAAGAAATCGTCCAGCTTTATAAAATTCAGATATTAACAAGCCAATTGATGATGCTGATCATATTACCAAAATGCACCAGCATTGAAGCCTAATGGCTACCGCTTGATCAGAAACAGCGCTCGTTGGAATCGTTCGATCTCTTAACAGACTTTTGTTATACTTGTCACTTCTCAAATTAGCTATTCATGAGTCGTTCAATAATCAAAAACAGGAACCAAATTAGTCAAAAAGACACAATATGAAATTGGCGAAATGAACACTTTAATATTATTATCTACGCCATCTGCCATGGCCTATTATCCAAAATAGGATTTGACAGCAATAACAATGGATTTATTGTTATTAGGATCAAATAGTCCTTAGCGCTGATGTCTTTAAAAAAAAAATCATCAACTAAGATTCTTGAATTATAAAAAAATTGATAACGAATGAAGAAGCCTTTAACCGTTGCTCAACATTAGATGAACAAATAAGGATGAATTTCTTTAAATTGTTCCTCAGAATCAAAACAAAGTTTTTATTTAGGCACTCCAATATCTCACTTATGAAAACCCTCAATATTTCGACATTATTTTTTTTAATCCTCCTTTGCTCTTGGCAATTTTCAAATGCACAAAAAAGAAAGCCTTCAAATGGTACTAACTCAGTTTTTTCGATCTCTAAAGACCTATATCAAGGCCTTGAATGGCGGAATGTCGGGCCATTTAGGGGTGGAAGATCCGCCGCAGTTACTGGTGTGTCAGGAAAACCTAATGTCTTTTATTTTGGTGCCACTGGTGGGGGTGTCTGGAAAACAACTGATGCTGGAAATAGCTGGGAAAACATCAGTGATGGATATTTTGGTGGTTCAATAGGTTCTGTTGCCGTAAGTGCTTACGACCCAAATGTGATCTACGCGGGAGGTGGTGAGGTTACCGTTCGTGGAAATGTTTCCTCCGGATATGGTATGTGGAAATCATTAGATGCTGGTAAAACTTGGGAATCAGCAGGTTTACCCGATTCCTATCACATTGTCAGAATTCAAATACATCCAAAAAATCCAAATATTGTTTATGCTGCAGTTTTGGGAAATCTCTACAAATCCACAACTACTCGAGGCATTTATAGAACCACCGATGGGGGGAAAAATTGGGAAAAAATACTTTATGCCAACCAAGACGCCGGGGCTGTTGAATTGGTAATGGATGCCAATAATCCTCGCGTGCTCTATGCCTCTACTTGGCAAATCAGACGTACACCCTACAGCCTTGAAAGTGGCGGACCAGGGTCTGCTATATGGAAAACGACAGATGGCGGTGATCACTGGGTCAATCTTTCAAAACATGAAGGCTTACCGAAAGGCCTATGGGGAATCTCCGGAGTTACCGTATCGCCCGTAAATTCCAATAGAGTTTGGGCGCTTATTGAAAACAAAGATGGTGGCGTTTATAGATCGGACGATGCCGGCGAAACGTGGAAAAAAGTAAATACAGAACGTAAGTTGAGACAGCGTGCTTGGTATTATACCAAAATATTTGCCGATACGCAGGATGAAGATCGTGTCTATGTGATGAACGTGCAATATCACCGTTCAAAAGATGGTGGGAACACTTTTGAAACCTTTAACGCCCCACATGGAGATCATCATGATCTCTGGATTGCACCAGAGGATAATCAACGCTTAATCATAGGCGATGATGGTGGAGCACAAATTTCTTTTGATGGAGGGGAAAATTGGAGCTCAGAGGATGTTCAACCTACTGCTCAATTTTATCGAGTCGTGACAGATAATAATTTTCCTTATAGAATTTATGGGGCGCAGCAGGACAATTCTACTGTAAGAATCAGTCACAGAACCGATGGCAGGTATATCGGGAACAAAGATTGGGAATCAACGGCAGGTGGAGAAAGTGCGCACATCGCAGTCGATCCTGAAAACAACGACATCGTTTACGGAGGTAGTTATGGTGGCTATTTGACACGTTTCAATCATAAGACACAAGAGGAAAGAGGAATAGACGTATGGCCAGATAATCCTATGGGTCACGGTGCTGAAGGGGCGAAATACAGATTCCAATGGAATTTCCCTGTATTTTTCTCACCGCATAATTCAAAAAGATTATATGCAGCCTCAAATGTACTGCATGTAACGATGAATGAAGGGCAATCGTGGGAAATAATTAGTCCAGATTTAACTAGGAATGACCCCACTAAAATGGGTTCTTCAGGCGGACCTATCACCAAAGACAATACCAGTATCGAGTATTACTGTACCATCTTCGCCGCAGTTGAATCTTATCACGAGGAAGGGGTTATTTGGACTGGCAGTGATGATGGACTCGTGCAGATAACTAGAGATGCTGGCGCACATTGGTCAAATGTGACGCCTCCTGATATGCCGGAATGGATGATGATCAATAGTATCGAAATTAATCCATTCGAAAAAGGAGGTGTATACGTTGCTGGCACCAAATATAAATTAGGCGATTTCAAACCTTACTTATACAAAACAACGGACTATGGTGTCACTTGGACGGAAATTACCAAAGGAATTCCTGTCACTGAATTCACAAGAGTTATACGAGCTGATCCAGGTAAAAAAGGACTGCTGTACGCAGGAACTGAAGGTGGTATGTATGTCTCATTTGATGATGGATCAAGTTGGAACAGTTTCCAACAAAACTTGCCCATCGTACCCATCACCGACCTGACCATTAAAGACAATAATTTAATAGCCGCCACGCAAGGGCGAAGTTTTTGGCTGATTGATGACCTCACTGTAATGCATCAATTAAACAAAGAAATTGAAGGGAAAAAGCATTATCTCTACCAACCAATGAAGTCCTACAGAATGACAGGTGGAAGGGGTGCTACTTCAAAAAGAGAAGGTACCAACCATCCTGGCGGCGTACTAGTAAATTATTATGTCAAAGACACCACCTCTACCGATACGATCCGCCTCACATTCAAAGAGCTAGATGGTGATCTCATAAAAACCTACAGCACTCATAGAGATAAAGAAGCCAAAGAAGAATCTCTGACCGTTAAACCAGGTCTTAATCAATTTAGCTGGAATATGAGGTATGAAGGCGCCAAAACATTTCCAGGAATGATTCTTTGGGCAGCAACTACTTCTGGCCCTTTGGCAATACCAGGTAAATATTTGGTCGAAATGGAAGTAAATGGAGTGAATACATCACAGACGTTTGAAATAATTCCAGATCCAAGAAAGTCGGCAAGCCCATCAGATTATCAAGCCCAATTTGACTTCTTAATTGACGTTAGAGATCAATTAAGCGCCGCCAATCAAGGTGTCATTGATGTCAGAGATTTGAAAAAGCAACTGAGCACTGTGAGTAATAATTTAGACGAGGATCAAATTGAACTTAAAACCATGATCAAGGAACTAACCAAAGAACTTAAAACCATGGAAGAGAAACTCTATCAAACCCAAAATGAAAGCAGACAGGATCCTCTTAATTTTCCCATACGACTAAATAACAAAATTGGTTATCTCGGATCACTCATCGGAACAGGAGAATCCAGGCCAACTCAGCAGGCATTGGACGTTTTTAATGAAATTTCAGCTGCGATTTCTCTGGAACTTAAGCATCTTGAATTATTGAAGACCGAAAAGATAAAGGCGTTGAATATGGCCATAAATGAAAGTAAAATTGACATAATTAAGATTAATAAATAAAAGATAATCCTATAAATAAATTAAAATGATGTGCATTTTTGCACGTCATTTTAATTATCAGAATATGTACAGTGTAATTATTATTGGAGGTGGTATCGTAGGTCTTGCTTCTGCACTTAAACTGAAAATAATAAATCCCAAGCTAAAAATTGCCGTAATTGAAAAAGAAAATGAGCTTGCAAAGCACCAAACAGGCCATAACTCAGGAGTAATTCATTCAGGTCTTTATTATAAACCAGGCAGTTTTAAAGCCAAAAACTGCGTGACCGGCTATCACGACTTGCTTCGATTTTGCGAAGAAGAAGAAGTCCCTTTTGAGCTCTGTGGTAAAGTAGTCGTAGCTACTAACGAATCCCAACTACCTGCACTTAAAACTCTTTATGATCGAGGTATCAAAAATGGATTAACAAATATCAAAAATCTCAATGAGTATGAACTCAAAGAAATTGAACCTCATGTCAAGGGAATAAAAGGCATTTATGTACCGCAAACTGGCATTGTTGATTACAGATTAGTGGCGGCTAAATATGCAGAAAAATTCCTGCATTTTGGCGGGGAAATATTTTTTAAAAACAAGGTGGTCAAAATACGAGACAATCATAATTACTTGGAGGTTGTTACCACGAATAATACCTTTTCTTCAAAGCAAGTGATTAATTGCGCTGGACTTCAATCAGACCTGATTGCCAAGCTTACGGGTGTACCCGTCAACTATAAAATCATCCCTTTCAGAGGAGAATATTATAAACTAAAGGAGGAAAAGGAATACCTTGTCAAAAACCTGATCTATCCAGTGCCAGATCCAAACTTTCCGTTTTTGGGTGTCCATTTTACCAGAATGGCTCGAGGAGGGGTTGAAGCAGGGCCCAATGCGGTACTAGCCTTTCGACGTGAAGGCTATAAAAAAACAGACATTCATTTAGGCGAACTATTAGATTTTCTCACCTATAAAGGTTTTAGAAAAGTTGCTGCCAAATATTGGCGAACAGGACTTGGAGAAATACACAGGTCTTTTTCAAAACGCGCATTTACCCTAGCATTGCAAGAGCTCATTCCTGAAATTGAAGAAGAAGATTTAGTACCTGGTGGCGCTGGCGTGAGGGCACAAGCTTGTGATGAAAAAGGTGGGCTCATTGATGACTTTTTCATTATAGAAGGCAAAAGATTTATCCATGTAGGAAACGCACCTTCCCCAGCGGCAACGGCCTCTCTCGCTATCGGAAATCAAATAGCCGAAATGGTCTTGAAAAAAATGCTTGTTTAATTCCATTGAAACTCCATTTATGTTAAGCACAAAAAATCATCGATTATAACCACTATTATGTCAATCATTGAAATGGGAGAAATAAAAGAAATCACTGTTCAAGACTACGCTCAATTGCGTAAAATCGGTGCTCCGCATCAGCTAATTGACGTTCGAGAACCCAACGAATTCGAATTCTGTAATTTAGACGGCCTACTCATCCCGCTCAGAGATGTCAACACACGCTTTCATGAAATCAAAAAAGATCTTAAAATAATTGTACATTGTCGAAGTGGTAAACGAAGCGCCACCGCAATACAAATACTTCAAGATCAAGGATTAGAGAATTTGTACAATCTAAAGGGTGGCATTCTAGCGTGGGCTGATGAAATTGATTCGAACATTCCAAAATATTGATCACTGCGATGAAACTTATTTCTAAGCTTTTAAGTTTCTTTATTTAGAATTAATTAGTTTTTTATGCTACCTAATAAGCATATCTCATTATTAACCCTTATGAAAGCACTATTTCCATTCATGTTTTTCTTCATCTTTTCCTGCACGCATGCACAACGTACAGAAACGACTGTTCAAAGTGAGTGGAATTTAACAGAATCACAATGGCAAAGTAAATTGACAGAATTGGAATACTACGTGATTCGAGAAAAAGGAACTGAAAGAGCTTATTCTGGAGCCTACTGGGATAATAAAGCACTAGGCATCTATACGTGCAAAGCATGTGCTCAGCCCTTATTTAAATCTCAAACCAAATATGAATCCGGAACAGGTTGGCCTAGCTTTTGGGGGCCAATTAGCACTGAAAATGTAAGTGTCGAAGAAGACTATTCATTGGGAATTATTCGCTCTGAAGTGCTTTGTGCTAGATGTGGAGGACATCTTGGACACGTATTTCCTGATGGCCCCAAACCAACGGGCCTTAGGTATTGTCTCAATTCAGCATCACTGCAATTCGAGCCCTCCGCTCCTAAGAACTAATTAATACTGCTCTGATGAATGCTGCTCCTTTTTCTTCCATCCAACTATAAGATTTGTTCCGATAGGTAAATCCTACATGACCACCCAGAAGAGGTGTCTGCAAATAAAATTTCTGATGGTTTTTAGCGGTGTTACTTTGGTAACACTTTTGACCTAATAAAGGATCATTAAGGGCATTTCCGACAAATACAGGCACTGTAAGGCCTACTAAAAATTGATCACATGTCGAAGATTGATAAAATGCCTCGAGGCTAGAGAATCCATTTAATGGCAAGGTGTAGCGCTCATGAAAAACATCGAAATCAGCTATCGAATCAAGATTTTCAACAGTCAATGTTCCTGGGTATAACAGCGCCATTGCCGCAACTTTCCTTTTGAGTCTAGACAAAAATTTCTGTTCGTAGAATCTATTGAACCCCCGTTTCAATAGATTCCCACTATCCGCAAGATTCAGTGGCACCGAAAATGTAATAGCCCCTTTAATTCGGATATCTAAGACCCTACCCTCTCCTAAATATTTAATAATCATACTACCTCCCATACTATAACCAAAAAGCACCACCTCATGGTAGGCGCTTCCTGACAAGGCTAAATTGATTACTGCACTTAAGTCCTCGGTGTCACCATGATGATAAAATTTGGGTAATCGATTCATTTCTCCGCTACATGAACGACAATTCCACGCCAATATATCCCAACCCAATTCATGAAAATATTTGGCCGTTCTACGTACATAATGACGACCTGAACTACCTTCCAAACCATGACTTATCACCATTAATTTATTATTCCCAGGTTTTCGAAGCCAATCAAGATCCAGAAAATCACCATCCGGCAGCTCCATTCGCTGGCGATCGTAGGTAATCCCATCTACCTCAAAAAAAAGTGAAGGAATAATAGTTTCCAAATGTCCATTGAAAAGAAAAAACGGTCGTTGTCGATAGGTAGTATTATGAAGAAGTGGCATAAGGTCGCAACAATGTTAATCCATTCATCTTGAAAAGGTCTTAGAAGAAAGTAATTGGCTTGAGTAAGTCATGGCAGAAACCAAATATTGGTAGGATCAAAATATCATTTATTAAAAATCTCTAATCTGAAATAACTTTCAATTCCTCTAATAGACTAATCAGGGAATTTTTTGCATCTCCAAAGAGCATTTTTGTCTTTTCATTAAAGAACAATGGATTTTCGATCCCAGAATAACCCGAGCTCATGCCACGCTTAAGGACAATGACATTTTTGCCTTGTAAAATTTCTAATATGGGCATGCCATAGATGGGGCTTCCAGGATCATCCAAAGCCGACGGATTGACGACGTCATTGGCACCAACCACAATCGTCACGTCTGTATCCTTAAGGAATTTATTAGCCTCCTCCAGGTCCAATAATTTTGAATAATCAACATTCGCCTCGGCCAGTAACACATTCATATGACCAGGCATTCTACCTGCCACAGGATGAATCGCATAACGTACATTAACCGCTACCTGCTCTAGTTGATCCTCCAATTCTTTACATATTTTCTGAGCCTGGGCGACTGCCATTCCATAACCGGGCACAATGACCACATTCTGTGAATAACGAAGCATGATACTTGCGTCCATGACACTGACCTCTTTGACCATTTTGTCTCCGACTTGAACTGCACTAACCGAGGTACCTCCAAAACCTCCCGCCAAAACACTAATCAAAGACCTATTCATCGCTCGACACATAAGTAAGGTCAAGATGGCTCCCGATGATCCTACCAAAATACCTGCTAAAAGCATGATTTTATTGTCATACATCACCCCTGCCAAGGCTGCCGAAACGCCTGTCAATGCATTTAATATGCTAATAATTACTGGCATATCCGCACCACCTACATTAAGCACAAAGGTGACACCATATGTCAGTGCAAAGAGCATTATGATATACACTAACTCAATAGACGTAGGATACTGGGTTTGATAGATCACAGCGCTGATTAACGCTAAGAGCAGCGCCATATTGAAAATATTTGCTTTCGGTAATTTCCAACTATCTTTCACCGAGCCGGCCAATTTTCCATAGGCAACCAAACTTCCCGTAAAAGCCACTGACCCAATTAATAAAGCCAATAAGGTAGTCAAATAAGTAGCAGGATCAATGGAATTGTGCTCATGGAAATTTAAAAGTTCAGCGATGGAAATAAATAATGCACAAGCGCCCCCTAATCCATTAAAAAGAGATACCATCTCAGGCATTTGAGTCATTAATACCCTACCCGCTATCACATATCCAATGGCAGCTCCGAAGAAGAGAGCAATGGCAATGACCCCATAATTATTATCCCCAGAAGAAATGGGCATCAATAAAGCAATCAAAATACCTATTCCCATTCCCATGGCAGCTATCAGATTACCTGAACTAGCGGTTTTCGGACTACTTAATCGCTGCAATCCCACGATAAAAAGCGAAACTGAAATCAAATAAAACAAATTGATCAATGCGGGTGACAAGCTACTCATAGTTAAATGAAGTTATTTTTTACGAAACATTTGAAGCATCCGATTGGTCACAGCATGACCCCCAACCACGTTAATTGTACCTAGAACAATGGCTAAACTTCCCAAAAAAAGCATCACATAGTTATATGATTCACTTTGTCGTACTAATATAATGGCGCCTATAATGACTACACCGCTTATGGCATTTGCCCCTGACATCAAGGGGGTATGCAACACTGTAGGTACTTTAGATATGAGTTCAAAACCCAAGAAAATAGCCATGACCAATGCAAATAAAATGGTCAAGTTATTGGTTAACATTTCAATAATTAAATTCATAAGTCATCGTATTTAATGATCATTTTATTCATTTTTCAGTAAGGTTCCTTGGACTATTTCATCCTCAAAATTGATTTGATCTAAGCCATTTTTGGTTAAGTGCTTTATGAAATTAGTGATTGTTACACTAAATAATTTACTGGCTTCTCTAGAAAGACTATACGCCAATTCAGAATCACCGATGATGGTAATTCCTGCAAAATCTATAGTAACACCATTTTGGGTCAATTCGCAATTACCTCCGCTTGCAGCAGCTAAATCTATGATTACAGAACCCGATTTCATAGCCTCAACAGTCCTTTTTTCAATTAATTTAGGCGCAGATTTACCTGGAATGCTCGCGGTAGTGATGACGATATCGGCCTTCATAGCCTTTTCGTGAATGAGTGCTCGCTGCAGCGCAATTTCATCTTCTTTTTGGACTACTGCATATCCTCCTGATTGGACATCACTCTGAAGTCCTTCTACCATGATGAATTTGGCACCTAGACTTTCCACTTCTTCCTTGACCGCCTTTCGAACATCAAAAGCCTCTACTACTGCCCCTAAACGCTTTGCCGTGGCGATGGCTTGTAACCCAGCAACCCCTGCCCCCAAAATTAGTACCTTGGCTGGAGGTACCGTTCCCGCCGTGGTAGTGAGCATAGGAAAATAACCACCAAAATGATTAGCCGCCAAAATAACGGCTTTGTACCCTGCCAATGAAGCCATCGCAGAAAGTACGTCCATAGATTGTGCCAATGAAGTCCTAGGAAGCTTTTCCAACGCAAATACTGATCTACGCTGAGCCAATAACTTCTCTATAAACGGCTTGTTATTATATGGATTCAGTAATCCTACTATCAGGGTATTGAGCGGCAATAAACTAAGATCTTGATCGGACAATTCATCTGAAAGAACTAAGATATCGATATTTTTTAACAGCTCCTCTCGCGAACTGAATCTTCGCACCAAGGGCAATAAACTGATCATCAGAAAAATTAGCAAGCTCACCTGCATCCTTTTCAATCAGGAAAATGGCAACATCAGCAGACCACTTTTTTAAAGTGTCAGGCGTAATGCCCAATGGTCTTATTTTTGAACTTTTGAGTATCCCTATTCGTACCATGAACTGACATAAATTAAAACTATTATAAAATTACTATTGATTTCTTTCATAAAATTATATTCTCTCATCAATTTGTGAAAATTCCTTAAAATTATCGCTATTTAGATAGCTACAATACCTAACGGTCACGTGTTTCCCCTCATTTATGATTAACAAAAATATTAGCCAATCAAAAAAAAATAGATAAAGGCCCCTGTTGGGAATGTTTTTGGACCTCCGATGTAAACAACGCTGAATAGATTATTCAAAAAAAACGAATTGTCAATCGATACCAAAACGTGCCATGCACCGATTCAATTCATTTATCTAAATCGATCAGATGACTTCGCACCACCAATCTATTAAAATTAAGTAAGAGATCAAAGCCGTAAACTTAGTTATGACTAAAGCTAAACCGCAGCAGAGTTTAAGATTTCCCAAGTATGATCCGACATCAATTTCACCTCGGCCACATGCTCCTCAAATGGTATTTTTTTCCCCCACTCCTTGGGTGCTACCATAGACAAAACGTCTTGTCCCGACTTACGCTTGTAGAGATGATAAATCTTGTTGATCACAGGACTAAAGCCCATGTCCGCGAGATATATTCTTTCTGAGATGGCAACGCGCTCTTTGAGATAATTAGCTTGTTTGACCAAGGTTTCCATTTGATCATATAACTGATGAAACTGTCTGTCTGTTTGATCATGCATTGCTGCCAGAGCATTGCCTTTAATTCGCCCTTTGTCCTCAGGTTTTATTAAGGCACTACCTACATTGTGGGCAAATTGAATGAGACCAGGAAGATCCGTGATCTTTTCTCGTTCTTTTTCAAGATCAATGGTAGATATATCAATTTTATTAGCCATTCTTACTTATCCTTTTCAATGTGATGTTTGTTTAGGTCCTTTCTGGCCCACGGACTTACCGTGCGCCTGGAAATATCATAACCTATTAACACTATTATGATTAAAAATATTCCCGCTATTAAAAAAAATATTCTTTTAGATCTTTTCATTATCTGAAAACTAAACGCAAATTTGAAGAAAAACACATTTTAAATAAATTTATGGAAATTCAAGGCAAATTGGTAGAAAAGTATGAAACAACACAAATCAGCGATTCGTTTCGTAAACGCGAATTTGTGATCGAATTTATTGAAAATCCACAATATCCGGAATATTTGAAATTTGATCTCATACAAGATAAATGTGAACAATTGGATAACTTTCAACCAGGTGATTCATTAAAAGTTGAATTTAATCTAAAAGGACGAAAATGGACCGACCCATCTGGTAATGATAAATATTTTAACACCCTGCAAGCTTGGAGATTATCAGAGGCTGGCGCCAATCGTACGGAGGCTACTTCAAATACAAATAAAGAAACTAAAGAATGGATTGGAGATAGTTTCTCTGAAGATGATAATCTGCCGTTTTAAGGCAGATTATCATCTTTTGATCAAAAATAAGGTAATATATGTTTCGAATTGGAATTCTTCAAACAGCAGGTATTCTGCGTATGATAAAGGGAGCTCAAGATTGAAATAAAAAATAGTGCGTCCAGATATTTTCATTCGAATTGAATTTAATAGTCATTTGATTGTACATCCTCAATTTATTGAGTATTATGCGTAAATTTTAAGCTTAACAGAATGGAATTTTCTACTATTGATATTGTCGTTTTCATCTCTTACTGCCTTCTAATTGTAGGTATTGGACTATACGTCTCAAGGGATAAAAAGGGTCATCAAAAAAATGCCGAAGATTATTTTTTAGCAAGTAAATCTCTCCCCTGGTGGGCCATTGGTGCCTCACTGATTGCGGCCAATATATCTGCTGAGCAATTTAT
>JABMNK010000074.1 GCA_013204595.1 Flammeovirgaceae bacterium | reverse complement strand
GTATATGGCAAGATCACAAGAGACGTTTCACAAAAAGGAAATAAGAAATAAAAAAGAAAAGAAAAGAAAACTTAAGGAGGAAAAGAAGGCGGCTAGAAAAGATTCTGGAAAGGCCGATGGTAATGATATGATAGCCTATGTAGATGAGTTTGGAAATATTTCAGAAACGCCGCCAGATCAATCTTTTAGAGACATGGAGGTTGATGCCGATAGTATTGCCATAAGCGTTCCTAAAGACGAGGTGTCAGAGCCAGTTGATCCTATAAGAAATGGTATTGTTACTTTTTTCAATGAGTCTAAAGGTTATGGGTTTATCAGGGACATGGCCAATCAAGCTAGTATTTTTGTGCATGTAAACAATACGATAGATCAAATAAAAAATAACAATGCGGTAACTTTCGAAATTGAGATGGGCCCTAAGGGTCCTACGGCCACCAAAGTTAAACTTAAGCCTTGATCTGCTTGCTATAAGTTAACCGGTTATGTTATAGTTAACCATGTTGATTCTTTTCCACAAGTATTTTTTATAAATCTCAAACGATCAACTTAATTTCTCCTTTTATTTTAATTTGAAAAAAGAATGCTTAGAACAAATAATTGTGGTGAGCTAAGAAAAGTTCATATTGGACAAACGGTTACGCTATGTGGCTGGGTGCAAAAACTTCGAGACAAAGGCGGTATGGCCTGGATTGATTTAAGAGATCGTTACGGAATAACCCAACTAATGTTTGATGAAGGCAGCACTGCAGCAGCCCTCATGAAACAAGCGCAGAATGTAGGTCGTGAATATGTCTTAAAAGCGACGGGAGAAGTCATAGAAAGGGTTTCAAAAAATCTCAATATTCCAACTGGAGAAATTGAAATTAAGGTCACAGAATTAGAACTATTGAATGCGTCAGCCTTACCTCCCTTTATGATAGAGGATGAAACGGATGGGGGTGACGAACTTCGTATGAAATATCGGTTTTTAGATATCAGAAGGAATCCGGTTAGAAAAAACTTAGTGTTGCGACATCAAATAAGTCAAAAAACCAGGGCCTATTTGGATGGAAAGGATTTTATTGAGGTTGAAACACCCTATCTTATTAAATCTACGCCTGAAGGAGCTAGAGATTTTGTGGTGCCTTCGAGAATGAATCCTGGCGAGTTTTATGCGTTGCCCCAATCGCCTCAAACCTTTAAGCAGCTTTTGATGGTTGCAGGATTAGACAGATATTATCAGATCGTAAAATGCTTTCGTGATGAGGATCTTCGTGCAGATCGACAACCTGAATTTACTCAGATTGATTGTGAGATGTCTTTTGTTGAACAAAATGACATACTTGATACATTTGAAGGATTGGTTAAATACTTGTACAAAGAGGTAAAGCAGATTGATTTAGTTGATTTCCCTCGAATGACTTATGATGATGCCATGAAATTTTATGGTTCGGACAAACCTGACTTAAGGTTTGAAATGAAATTTATAGAATTGAATGAAGTGGTGACTGGGGCTAATTTTCCTATTTTTGATTCAGCAGAATTGGTCGTGGGAATTAAGGCTACTGGTTGTGGGGAATACACCCGAAAAGAACTTGATGCGCTGGTTGACTTTGTTAGAAAGCCTCAAATAGGAGCCCAAGGGCTTGTTTATGTAAAATATAATACGGATGGTTCCTATAAATCATCGGTGGATAAGTATTATACGCAAGAAGCACTGAAGGGATGGTCAGAAAAGTTTGAAGCCCAACCGGGAGATCTCTTATTGATTCTTGCAGGTAAAAAAGACAGCACTAGAAAGGCATTGAATGAGCTAAGGTTAGAAATGGGTAGTAGATTAGGTTTCAGATCAACGGATCTGGTTGCGGCTACATGGATTATTGATTTTCCGTTGCTAGAGTGGGACGAAGACTCCCAGCGTTATCACGCCATGCATCACCCCTTTACATCTCCAAAGTTGGAAGATTTAGATAAAATTGATAAAGATCCTGGGACGATAAAGGCCTCAGCTTATGACTTGGTTATTAACGGGGTTGAAGTCGGAGGTGGATCTATTCGGATCCATAAACGTGACCTACAATCGAAAATGTTTGATGCATTAGGTTTTACTAAGGAAGAAGCGGAGGCTCAATTTGGCTTTCTATTGGGTGCATTTGATTATGGGGCCCCACCTCATGGGGGTATCGCATTTGGGTTGGATAGATTATGCTCCCTTTTTGGTGGAGTGGATAGTATTAGAGATTTTATTGCGTTTCCTAAAAATAGCTCGGGTAGAGATGTCATGATTGACTCGCCTTCTGTTTTACAAAACAGCCAATTGGATGAATTATCGCTACAATTAAAACAGAAATAATATACTTAAGCCTTTTTCTAGTCTTTAGCAGTCTATAAGAATTAAAAATATTTTCGATATACCAAAAACGCTCGAATTGGTTTGTCGTAGTTATTTTTTTGATGGAATAATCAATCTAAGAAAACGGATAGGAGGCACAAAGTGAAGACAGAGGCACGACCATTAATGCCCATGGAAGTTAGTGCTGAATTAGCGTATGGAAACAAGCACAGCTGCTTTTATACGAGGTAATTTTTTAGTTTGTTTGGGTATTCAATAATATTGCCAAATCAGACTCAATTGCTATAAATCCAATCTGCTCTTGCTGTTCTGTGGTCATGATTCTGTTAAAGATATTAATGGCATTTTCGACCTGACCATTGATTAGGTAATAATTTCCAATTCCGTACCCAATGTCAGCATTATTTCCATTTCGCTTGATCAGTACATCTGGGGTCATCGTCCCTCTGTAGAGCATGATAAGGTCATGATATTGTCTACTTTCTATCTCTACGAGGTTCATTTTTGTATCAATTTTATTGATCTCAGAGGATGCCATTTCTAGATTACCGATTTTGCTATAAGAAGCATATAACCAATTGGTAATTGCCACTATTAAATCATTGTTGTTGGTGTAATTTTCACATTTCCTAAAACTTGATACTGCCTTATCATAATTACCTTTCATATAATAGCTCAAGCCTAAGTAATACCAGATATTAAATTTGACATTGTAGACAGGTCTTTTGTAGCGGTAAACGCTATTATTTTTTTCCATTTCAATTTCTGGGGCCTCATCGGCAGCGGTTGCAGCCTGTGTCAAAAAGTCAATGGCAATATCAAACTGTCGCGTGGTGAGGTAGCGCTGTCCAAGATGCCTCATGAGTTTATATGATTCTGGAAATGCTAGGAGCCCCTCAGTATAGACATTTATGGCATCATTAAATTTTCCTAAATCGGCTAAATGTTCACCATAGCTAATGATATTTTGCTCATTATTTGGGTTTTCATTGTATTTCTTTTTCACGTTTAACAGGGAACGCTCCAGGCTTTCTCGATCAGATTTAGAAAGTAGGGTGTTCTCAAGGTCTTTATTGGCGAAATTTTGTTTAGTTAGCGAATTAATTTCTTGGACTTTTCGATTATTTTCACCATTACTTGGAGTAGTTTCGATACAAGCGATACAGTAGAAAAAAACAAAAAGTAAGAGGTTGGTGGATTTCATTTGGTTAAATAAGCTTTTACTTCCAATTGGGATAACCTGGATTGACTAATTCTCCATTTTCTTTTTTAGCAGCCAGAACCATGTTTCTCACATCATTCAATAATGATTGACTGTCAAAAATGATGCCATCTTTAATGGTGAATTGTATGCCTTTGGTTCGGATGATCTTATTTTGATCAGTAAGTTTAATTGCACCAGTGCCATATAATACTTTTAGATTGGCAAGGGGATTTTCTTCTACAATGACCAGATCTGCCAATTTACCAATTTCAATGGTGCCAATTTGATCAGACATCCCTAATGCTTCGGCACCCATAAGTGTAGCGGCTCTAATCACTTCTAAAGGATTAAAACCAGCCTCCCTTAATAATTCCAATTCTCGGATATAAGCAAATCCGTAGAGTTGATAAATAAAACCAGAATCGGACCCAGTGGTCACTCTGCCGCCTCTATTTTTATACTCGTTTACAAAAGTCATCCACAGTTGGTAATTTTTTTTCCAAGTAACTTCTTCTTCTGTGCCCCAATAATGCCAATAGGAGCCATGTGAGATCTTACTTGGTTCATAAAATTTCCATAGAGAGGGAAGTGTGTAATCACGATGCCAGTCGGCATTAATAGACCTCATCAAATCCCTATTAGCCTCATAAATATTAAAGGTCGGATCTAGCGTGAAGTCCAATGCAATAAGATGATTCATTACCTCATTCCATTTTTCTGAGTAAGGAGGGGCTGCCTGCTCCCATAACCTTCCAGCTTCAGTAAAGCGATCTTGTTCGTTTGAATAATTATAGTTAACCGGATAGTTTTGAACTACTTGCTGGGTAAACATAGATTCAGGTAGTCCATACCAGTGCTCCAAACTCGTCAAACCCGCCTCTGCTGAATTGACAGCGTTCCACCAGCCAACATTTAATTGTGCGTGGTGACAAGCTGAACCTAGTCCTAATTTTTTATTCTCATCTAAGGCAGCCTTCATCACTTCTGGAGAAGCCCCAAAAAATTTGATGCCGTCTGCACCTCTTTGGTAATTTGCGCGTACCCAAGACCTCGCTTCTTCTTCATTGGTTATCGGGCCTTTGCTGAGTTCGGTGACCTCCCTTTTTGAGGACGCTATGGCAATGGGGACATTTTCTATATTTTGGCCAAATGAAGTGTAGGCCTTTATTCGCGGCGCAGTGATGGTATTAGCTTCACTCTTCTTCTTATGATCTAAAACCCATTTTAGCCCATTGCCCGCTGAGGGATCTCTCACGGTTGTGACGCCATGAGCCAGCCATAGCTTGAAGACATATTCGGCTGGCGTGCCTTGACTTTCCCCTCCAATATGACCATGCATATCTATGAATCCGGGTAAGACATACTTGCCTTCGGCATCAATTTCTTTGCCACCGGCTATCAAAATAGGTCTCTTATCGGGGTCGATGGCTACCCCTGGAAATCCTACATTAGCGATTTTAACTATTTTATTTTTTTCAATCACAATATCTACCGGGCCCATTGGAGGTGCGCCATTTCCATTGATCAAGGTAGCACCTCGAATGATTAGTTGAGGAAAAGGACCTTCTCCTTCGATTCGATTTGGAGCGGGTGTTATCTGGGCGAGGCAAACAATCGTTTGAATGAGAAAGGCCGTGGTTAGGGAAACTATCTTCATAAATTATTTAGTTTTGTACTTGACTGAAAGCTAGCGCCGTCATAAATGTCAGCGAAGTGTCAATTTAATAAAACTAAAGCGCGAATCAAACCTATTTTAAAACAAGTATTTTATGTCTTTAACTTTATCTAAAATGCTACCACTCAATTCTATGGCTCCTGTTTTTCTATTGAATGACGTAACCAAAGGACTGCAAGTATCATATGATAAGGTAAAAGGGAAGAAGGGCACATTGGTTATGTTTATTTGTAATCATTGTCCGTACGTGATACATCTGCGAGAAAAGTTCGTGGCCTTAGCGCATCAATATTTGACACTCGGTGTTGGAGTGGTCGCAATTTCTAGTAACGATGCCGTTCGTTATCCTCAAGATGACCCCGAACAAATGAGAAGTTTGGCAATAGATATGGGTTTTAGATTTCCTTATCTTTATGACGAAACACAGGAAGTGGCAAAAGCATATGATGCAGCATGTACTCCCGATTTTTATTTGTTTAATGCAAAAAAGAAGCTGGTATATAGGGGTAGATTAGACGATTCTCGCCCAGGAAATGGAGTGCCTGTTACGGGGAGTGATTTAATTTTTGCCCTAGAAAATCTTATCGGTAACAGGCCTCAATCAGATATTCAGCTACCCAGTATGGGCTGCAACATTAAATGGAGGTGATCATTACTTATTGATAAGAGTTTTTATTAAATTTCCGTTCTTTTGAAATAATGAGTACAAATAAAGGAGTATTTAAAAAAATAACTACGCAAAAGTTGCGGGAGATGAAGGCTAATGGGGAAAAGATCTCAATGCTAACTGCTTATGATTACTCAATGGCCACAATTTTAGATCGCGCTGGAATAGATGTGCTGTTAGTTGGAGATTCAGCTTCTAATGTAATGGCGGGAAACGACACGACCCTTCCCATTACTTTAGAGCACATGATTTGGCATGCACAGGGGGTCGTTAAAGGGGTAGATCGCGCATTGGTTGTGGTAGACGTCCCATTTGGTAGTTATCAAGGAAATTCATCTGAAGCCTTAAGATCATGTATTCGCATCATGAAAGAATCCGGTGCCCATGCAGTGAAGATGGAAGGGGGTATTGAAATAAGAGAAAGTATCGAAAGGGTGATTAAGGCAGGAATACCTGTTATGGGGCATTTAGGCTTGACGCCGCAGTCAATCTATAAATTCGGGACTTACACGGTGAGAGCGCAAGAAGAAGAAGAGGCAGAAAAGTTGGCATCTGATGCTATTTTATTACAGGATTTGGGTTGCTTTTCAATTGTGTTAGAGAAAATACCAGCCTTGTTAGGCAAACAAGTTGCAGCTTCGCTAAATATCCCACTAATTGGCATTGGGGCAGGACCTTATGTAGATGGTCAAGTCTTAGTTATGCATGATTTGTTAGGCATTACTCAAAATTTTAAACCCCGTTTTTTGAGGCATTATGCTGATTTGAACGGGATCATTACGGGAGCTGTTGAAAATTATATCAGTGACATTAAATCTGGTAATTTTCCCAATGCAGACGAAAGTTATTAATTCAACTAATTATAAATAAAAATTATCCATGGCACATAAAATAACCATTAACGCAGGAAAATTAAATGTTCCAGATCGACCAATTGTTCCTTTTATTGAAGGGGATGGAATCGGTGTTGACATCTGGCCTGCATCACAGAAAGTTTTTGATGCAGCAGTAGAAAAGGCGTACAATGGCGTTAAAAAAATTGAATGGCTTGAAGTGTTGGCTGGGGAGAAAGCTTTTAATGAAACCGGAGAATGGCTGCCAGCCGAAACTTTAAATACCTTTCGAGAGTATTTGGTGGGCATCAAAGGCCCTTTGACAACACCTGTAGCGGGTGGTATAAGATCTTTAAACGTGGCATTGCGTCAGGAGCTAGATCTCTATGCTTGTGTGCGGCCTGTTAGATGGTTTGAAGGCACGCCGTCTCCCGTTAAGGACCCGTCAACAACTGATATGGTTATTTATCGAGAAAATACAGAGGATATCTATGCAGGGATAGAGTTTCAGCAAGGCACAGAAGATGCTAAATTATTTGGTAAAATCATGAGCGAGAAATTTCCCTCTAGATTTAAAAAAATAAGATTTCCAAATACCGCTGGATTTGGAATTAAACCTGTGTCCATTGAAGGAACTGAGCGTTTGGTTCGTGCTGCTTTTGAGTATGCCATTATCAATAAGCGACCATCAGTCACCTTGGTCCATAAAGGAAACATCATGAAATATACGGAAGGATCATTCCGTGATTGGGGATATGAATTGGCTGAGAAGGAGTACCAGGCTGTAGATTTGAATGGGGGACCTTGGAAGGTATTTGAAAGAGATGGGCATAGAGTGATCGTGAAGGATGTGATTGCCGATGCTTTTTTGCAACAAATTCTGACGAGACCTGCAGACTATGATGTGATCGCCACTTTGAATCTAAATGGAGATTATATTTCGGATGCCTTGGCGGCAATTGTTGGGGGTATTGGAATAGCACCTGGTGCGAATATTAATTATGATACGGGACACGCAATATTTGAAGCCACTCATGGAACAGCGCCTAAATACGCAGGCCTAGACAAGGTCAATCCAGGGTCAGTAATTTTATCGGGTGCGATGATGTTTGAGCATTTCGGTTGGCAAGAAGCTGCGAATCTTATTTATAAAGGGCTTGAGAAGGCGATTGCCAACAAGCGGGTGACTTATGATTTTGAAAGATTAATGGAAGGGGCTACCCTTTTAAAATGCTCTGAATTTGGGGATGAAATTATTGCCAATATGTAATGAGGTACCGTTTATTTTATTAAAAAGACGCCAAAGGCGTCTTTTTTTTTAACCGAGATAAAAATTATTAACAATAAGTTAAGGTATTATTTCTTTTATTGACTGTTGGAATTTTTTGTCTTTAGGTGAGCTGAGGACTGAAAAAAATATACTTCTTTGGTCTATAAGGAACTCGAAATTAATTTATTAAGATTTTGTATCTTTTCTATGGATGAAATATCAATTACTTCTTTAATTTTCTCATCTTTCATCCTTTCACTTTGGCAATCAAAGGCCACCATTGCGAGTAAGTCTTGGTGATCTTCTATTCCAAAGCGCTCTTTATAACTTTGTATCTTTTCGTTTAAAACTCTCCCAGCTCGACGAATTCTTTCTTCATCTTCTGAGCTAATTCGCATCGGGTATTCTCTATTTGCAATTCTTAATTTTATAGAAAGTTCTTTCATCTAGCTATTCTTTAAGATTCACTTAAATGAGAGATGCATTTATCTATTTCTAGAATATAATTATCTATTAGTTCTCTCAATTCGGTTGGATTGTCATTGACTACTAAATTATCGGCTATTCTTGTCAATTTAAATTTTGTCTGATAATCGGATAATTCAGATTCTTTTTGGAAGACCTTATTTTTGAGCTCTTTGTTTTCTCTTAAGGCAAATTCTAATTCCTCTTTAAGTCTAATCTGCTCAGAAATAACTAGCTTAATCCTTCTTTCAAGGCTAGTAAGTTCGTTATGGAAGACATCATTATTCATTTACTTACGTATGACTGCATTTAACTCATTTTCAAATCGGAAGATAAGTTTACTCATAATTTTGTCAATTTGCTTATCGTTTAGCGTTTTATCTTCATCTTGAAGATAAAAAGCAATTGCATACGCTTTATTTTCTGCTCCGATTTGATCGCCTTCAAAGACACTGAATACATTAATGCGGTTTAATAACTTCCTTTCCGTGGTTTCCGCTATTCTTTTAATTTCATCGTAGGATATAGATTTTTCGATTACTAATGAAAGATCCCTTCGAACTTCTGGATATTTCGAAAGGTGTTTAAATGAGGTAGCGTTGCTCGCTTTTTTCATCATATAATCCCAATCCAATTCGGCATAGAATATTGCTGCTTTAATATCAAAATAGGCAGGCACTTTCGGGTGTAATTTACCAATATGACCCACCACCCTGCCATTAAGCAATAAGTTCATTCCATAGGCATAAATAGCTGTCTCGTTCGGGGTTGATGTTGCATCTGTGAGTCCGCATTTAAGTAGGATATCTAGAACGTCACCCATTAAGTGATGAAAGGTTAACGGAGCTTCTTCTTGTAGCCAACTTTCCTCATTTAGCTTACCGGTTAGAAAAATGGTGAGATTATTTTTCTCTACATACTTTTCATTTTTTCGACCATAGGTCTTACAGAATTCATAAAACCTTATGTTTTCTTGCTTCCTATTCAAATTAAATCTGACGGATTCTAGGGAGGTA
This sequence comes from Flammeovirgaceae bacterium, assembly GCA_013204595.1. Lineage (GTDB taxonomy): Bacteria > Bacteroidota > Bacteroidia > Cytophagales > Cyclobacteriaceae > UBA4465. Next base: position 18,504 of record JABMNK010000074.1, on the reverse strand, counting down.
TAAATAGGGGTTGGTTTCAGAATCCCTAAATCTTCGCTCGATTTATTAATAATTTGGACTAAGTCTAAATCGCCCAATTTTAAATCATTTTCATATTTATGATTCGTCAAAGAATTGGTAATGATTTCCTGATAGCCTTTGCCGGACAAAAGATGTGATACTTTCTCTTGCATTTTGTAAGGTTCAATTTCATTGAATTCTGATAAATAACCTGCTGAGAAATGTTCATCGACATCAATGTTGTTAATGCCAAAAATTCGTAAAACTTCCTCGACTAAGTCTGCCTCTCGAGTGACATCTGTCCTATAAGCAGGTATAGTCGCGGTAAAGGAGTGTTCTGTGACAGTGGAGGTCGTGATATCTAGTGAGTTTAAAATAGCGATGATTCGTTGCCTTGGAATGGGTATACCGATGAGTTTGTTAAAGGTCCCAAAGTGGGTATTAATAACTACGGGTGTTACGGGCTGGGGATAAACATCAATAAAGTCTGAAGCAATGTACCCGCCAGCTACGTCCAGAATGAGTTGAGCGGCATACTTAAGGGCAAATAAGGTGATCTCTGGGTCCGTACCCCTTTCGAACCTAAATGAGGCATCTGTATTCAATCCGTGTCTCTGTGCAGTAGCCCGTACATAGCTGGGCGAAAAACAAGCACTTTCTAAAAATATGGCATTGGTTTCAGTACTGACTCCCGATTTGAGACCTCCAAAAACACCTGCCAGACACATGCCACCTGATTCGTTGCAGATCATAAGATCCTGATCGCTGAGTTTGCGTTCTTTACCATCTAAGGTGACGAATGGTGTGTTTTCTGGCAAATGCGTTACCAAAATTTGCTGCCCAACTTCTTTGGCATCAAAAGCGTGCAATGGCTGACCAAGGCAATGAAGGACATAGTTGGTTACATCAACGATGTTATTGATGGAATCCAGTCCTATGGCCTTAAGACGCCATTTGAGCCAATCAGGGGAGTGCTTAACCACCAGCCCTCTAATGGTAACCCCTGAGTATCGAATGGCGCCAGAGGTGCCTTCTATTGTCACGGCAATAGGATTATCCTTTTGACAAGTCGAATCGATAATTACAGGAAGCTTCAATGCGCTGTCAAAATAAGCTTTGAGATCTCGTGCAGTGCCTAAATGAGAAGCGGCATCACCACGATTGGGGGTTAATCCAATTTCATAAACATAGTCTGTTTCCGGTTGGAATAAATTTGAAATCGGGGTTCCATTGGGCTCATTAGTGTCTAAAACTAGGACGCCGTCATGACTATTCCCTAAGCCAATTTCATCTTCAGCACAGATCATCCCATTGGAGATTTCTCCGCGAATTTTTGATTTTTTGATTATAAATGGCTCACCTATCACAGGATAAATCATACAATTAACGGGTGCAACCACAACCTTTTGCCCCACAGCTATATTAGGTGCCCCACAAACTATTTCGGTAAGGCCCCCTTCGCCAAGAGCTACTTTTGTCAGTTTTAATTTGTCAGCATTGGGATGTGGTTCGCAGCTCATGATCTCACCCACAATCAAACCTTTTAAGCCCCCTCTGATACTTTCCACTTTTGTCAAGGACTCGACTTCTAATCCCGTTTGGGTTAGTATTTCCGAAATGATTTCCGGAGTTTCGGATAGCTCAATAAATTCCTTTAACCAATTGTGTGAAATCTTCATGTCTCATTGCCGTTAGGGCTAGTCGGCAAAAATATAAAGTGTACGGGTTAAAGTTGTTAATTATTTGGGTTTATAGTTTAATTCACCAGCAAATATTTCAATATCTAGTATATTTTCGGTAGGAGGGAATGGACAAGAGTAATCACTTACATATGCACAATAAGGATTGTAGGCCAAGTTGAAGTCGATTACGGTTTTGTTTGATTTACCTATAACAACATCTAGATACCTTCCACCTCCATAGGTGCTTAACCCACTTGTTGCATCGGCAAAGCCACAAAAAAGAGTTTCCGAATCGATACTATTGGGCTTGAGGACCACCAATTTATACGATTTTCCTTTGAGCGAAAATGATAACCAAGCATATTTTATATAAGTTTCTTCTTTGCCATCGCTGGTACCTAAGGATATAATATCTCGTTCCTTGATGCGCTCAACTTGTGCGTTAACCTTGTAATTCTCATCAATAGGGTAGTAAGTAGGTGCCTCGTAGTTTAGCTTAAACTGATTAAACGGGGAAGATTCATTATAAGCAAGGTACTTGTTTCTATTATCGATTTGCTTATGAATTTCTTCTAGGTAATGTTGATTGGATTCACTGTCAGGCCACGAATAGATTATCAAAAAGATGAAAATGGGTATAATGAGCCAAATGATTTTTCTCATAAGGAAAGTTGTCTAAAAAACAATTGAATGATCTAGGAAACTAAAGTACCCATCATTTGTGAATATAAGGTGATCAATTACCTGAATGTCTAATAATAGCCCGGCTTTTTTTATTTTTTTTGTTAATAGGAGGTCTGCTTTTGAGGGTTGTATGTTGCCAGAAGGATGATTATGAATAAGTACTAAGGAACTGGCGCGTAGGTCAATAGCTACTTTGAAAATAACTTTGGGATCAACAAAGGTTCCCGAAAGTCCTCCTTTGGAGATTTGTTCTTTTGAGATGATTTCATTATTTCTTTTGAGTAATATGATCCAAAACTCTTCTTGGGGTTGATCTAATAATTGGGAACGCATGTATTGATAAATGTCTTTTGAGCAGGTGATTGCTGTGGGTTTGACCGCGGTAAAATCGTTTCGTCTGCGACCTATTTCTAAAGCACTGACAATCGTTATGGCTTTTGCGGGACCAATGCCTTTGAATTTAACAAGATCACTTATAGATAGGCTTGCCAACTTATTGAGGTCATTTTCTGTAAAGGCTAGGATTTGTTTTGCTAGATCTACTGCGGACATCGATTGATAGCCTGAGCTAAGTAAAATACCGAGGAGTTCTGCGTTGGTCAAGCTGGACTTGCCTTTGAGCAGCAGCTTCTCTCTAGGACGATCTTCTTTCGCCCAAAGTTTAATATTGAATGATTTTTGACTAGATAAAACCATTAGATGCAATTATAACATCCAATATATAAATAAAACCTCAATAAATTGAGGCTTTTAAATTTTTTAACTAAATATTATTCTAAAGAGTAGCTACCTGCTTTGTCAAACTTGATTTTAAATTAGCTGCTTTGTTCTTGTGTATAATATTCCTTTTAGACAAGCGATCAAGCATGCTCGTTACCTCTTGAAGTAGTTTTTCTGCCTCTACTTTGTCTGTTGTCTCCCGAAGTTTCTTTAGAAACGTGCGTGCAGTCTTGTGTTGATAACGATTTCTTAACCGCTTAACGTCGTTTGACTTTATTCTCTTTTTTGCTGACTTGTGATTTGCCATTTTTATTTAGCTCTTTCTTTTTAAGGAAGGCAAAGTTACGATTTTTATTATAAAAAAAAAATCAAATGAATTTATAAGTATTAAAAATGCTAAGTTAAATTTACTGCTATGATACCGTTATTAGGAAATTTATGGCTGGCATTATCGCTGGCATTGTTTATGACCTCAAATTCAACTAAATGGGGTTTTTATGGGCATCAGATAATCAATCGTACGGCCGTTTTTTGTCTTCCATTGGAAATGATCGGTTTTTATAAAACCCATATTGATTATCTCACGGAGCGATCAGTTAATCCTGATAAACGGAGGTATATTGATGATAAGGAGGCATCTAGACATTTTATTGATTTGGATTATTATGGAGATAGTGTCTTAATGTCTCATGGAATTGTTAGTTGGCATTTATTGACAGTTAAGAATTATCTTACCCTAGCATTTAAAAACCAGGATCTAGCCAAAGTGCTTCGCTATTCTGCGGACCTGTGTCATTATGTTGCAGATGCCCATGTGCCGCTGCATACTACTCAAAACTACAACGGGCAATTCACCAATCAAATAGGGATCCATGGATTTTGGGAGACAAGATTGCCTGAATTATTTGCAAACGAGTATAATTTGTTCGTTGGTTCTGCAGGTTATATTGATAACGTTCAAGAAGCAGCTTGGAATGCGGTAGCATCAGCTCATTTGGCGCTGGATTCCGTGTTGATTTTCGAAAACGAATTGACAGGTCGTTTTCCAGATTCAAAAAAATATAGTTTTGAGGCAAGGGGCAATCAAACGGTAAGGGTTTATGCCTATGACTTTTCTTTAAATTATCATCGACGGTTGAATGGAATGGTTGAGCGGCAAATGAGGGCCGCCATTAAATTAACGGCAGATTTATGATATACGAGTTGGGTTGATGGAGGACAGCCAGATTTAGATAATTGGGATCAGTCAAAAAACGCTTATAATATTGAAAATGTACCAGACTCTGTAATCTATTTGGAGAGTACTCATGGTAGAAATTGATCGTCGTTCAGCAGATGGTTTAGTCTAGACGGATTTTGGTGAATAGATTTAAATTTTTTAGAGAATGGTTGGCTAGGGAGATGGCGTTGGGTTATCCAAACCTATTTTCTTCTTTTGTTAGATGGTAGGGGTTCAAATTAGAATATTGTGGTAATCCAAATGGTTGCTTAAGCAGGTGTTTATGTTACAACCTTCAAGAAGTGAAACCCTATTTTGTTTGGTGTTTGGCTTGGAGAAAAAAAAGGTCATTCAAATTAATGAATGACCTTTTTGGTGGGTTATTGGAAAAAATTAACCTATTGTGATTCTTTTGAATGCAGCTACAGTCATACCTTTGGAAACACCGTCAAGGTATTTCTCAATGGTTAAAGAATTATCTTTCACGAATGCCTGACTCATGAGTGTATTTTCTTTAAAGAACTTCTCTAATTTTCCTAAAGCGATCTTTTCAATTATTGCTTCGGGTTTTCCTTCCTGACGGGCTTGATCTTTGCCAATTTCAATTTCTTTTTCAATCATGGATGGATCTACCCCATCTTTGTCGACTGCCACAGGGTTCATCGCGGCAATTTGCATAGCCACATCACGACCGGCGTCATCAACTTCTTTGCCATTGGTGTTTTTCAAGCCTACAAGGACACCGAGTTTTTTATTTGAATGGATGTAAGTTACAACGCGTTCAGAGGTCAAGGTTTCATAAATGCTGATCTCTAATTTTTCACCAATTTTACCGGTACTTTCAATTATTTTCTCACCGATGGTGAAGTCTCCAGATTTAAGAGCCTTTAAAGACTCGATATCCGCAGGTGCATTATCAAAGGCATAGGCAAGAATTTCTTCGCCTAATGCGATGAAGCCTTCATTTTTAGCTACAAAGTCAGTTTCGCATGTAAAGGCAACCAAAATGCCTTTGGATCCGTCTTCAGATGTCTTAGCAAAGATAATCCCTTCTGAAGTTTCTCTATCTGCTCTAGATGCAGATACTTTTTGCCCTTTTTTCCTTAAAAATTCGATAGCTTTTTCAAAATCGCCATCGGCTTCTACCAATGCTTTTTTGCAGTCCATCATGCCTGCACCGGTCATTTGTCTTAGCTTATTTACTTCTTGTGCACTGATTGCCATGTTACTCTTAGTTAGTATAATTAAACCTTTTAAATAAAAATTGAACATTGATAGCTTCAATGTTCAATTTAAATGTTGTATCAATAGTGTTGCCTAATTCTTATGGATTAGTCCTTCTTTTCTGCAATTACTTCAACTTCGCGCCTTTCAGCTTCTTCACTCGTTTGAGTGTCATCTTTTTCTTTCTTGCGCTCATCAAGGCCAGCTTCCATCGCCGCACTAATGTATTCGGTGATCAATGCAATAGACTTGTATGCATCGTCGTTGGCCGGTATTGGATAATCAACCTTATTTGGATCCGAATTGGTATCGACCATTGCGAAAACAGGGATATTTAATTTTGCAGCTTCAGCAATGGCAATATGTTCACGCTTGATGTCTACGACAAATAGTGCTGCGGGCAATCTATTAAGATCAGCAATCCCACCAAGTACCCGCTCCAATTTATCGCGTTCTCTTGAAAGCATAAGTCTTTCTCTTTTCGCTAAATTGTTATAGGCCTCATCCTTAGTGAGCTTATCAATAGTGCTCATTTTCTTGAGTGACTTCCTAATAGTTGCAAAATTGGTAAGCATACCTCCTAACCACCTTTCAGTGACGTAAGGCATTTTTAATTTTTTTGCCTGCGTCTCTACGATTTCTTTCGCTTGCTTCTTCGTAGCGACGAACATAACCTTACGCCCAGACCGCACGACGCCTTGTAGTGCAGCAGCAGCCTCTTCAAGGTGCTTTAGTGACTTTTTCAGGTCAATGATGTGAATGCCATTCTTCTCCATAAAAATGAAAGGAGCCATTTGAGGATCCCATTTACGGGTAAGATGTCCAAAATGGACGCCAGCATCCAACAATTCTTTTGTTGTGATTTTTGCCATTTTATAATTATAAACTTATCGTTTACTAAATTGAAATGCTCTTCTTGCTTTGCGACGTCCGTACTTCTTACGCTCAACCATTCTCGAGTCTCGAGTAAGAAATCCTTCAGCTTTTAAAGCAGGTCTGCTTTCTTGATTTAATTCAACCAAAGCACGAGCGATACTGAGTCTAATAGCCTCAGCCTGACCTGAAAGTCCTCCACCAAATACATTGATGCTAATATCTAAATTCCCAACCTGCTCAGTAGTAACCAGCGGTTGCTTTACAATAATTTGAAGCACTTCGGATGGAAAATATTCTTTGAAATCCCTGTTATTTACTTTGATTTCGCCTTTGCCAGCTGACAAGTAAGCACGGGCTACGGCAGTTTTTCTTCTACCTATTGATTTAATTATTTCCATTGAGGTTTATATTTTGACTTCTTTAGGTTTTTGCGCTTCGTGCGGATGCTCACTTCCAGCATAGGCATAGAGATTTTTAAAAATTTGCCTTCCTAATCTATTTCTCGGAAGCATTCCACGCACAGCGCTTTCCATTAAAATAGTTGACGACTTTTGAAGCACTTCTTTCGGTGTTTGTTTCCTTTGACCACCTGGATATCCAGTATGACGAACATAAACTTTATCGGTCCATTTCTTGCCGGTAAGTCGAATCAGATCAGTATTGATCACAATTACGTTGTCCCCACAGTCAACATGCTCCGAAAAGGATGGCTTGTGTTTTCCTCTTATTATTTTACTCACCTCGCTGGCGAGTCTTCCTAAAATTTTATGACTCGCATCTACTACAATCCAGTCTTTAGATACTGTAGCCTTGTTCGATGCTATTGTCTTATAACTTAATGTTTCCAATTTAAGTACTTTTTAAACAGTTTCTTACCCCTATCATCTTGAAAAGGGACACAAAAATAGATTTTATATTTTGTAAAACCAAGACACCAACTTGTATTAACGCGTGTTTTTTTCAAGTTGAAGTATTGTGGCGCCTAAATCTTTCGGATATGGGGCTTTAAGCTTCATTATTTGCCCCTTTCTATCGATAAAATGAATACCCGCAGCATGAAGGGCCAATCGACTTAAAAGTGGTTTTTCTTCTGCATTTTTAGATATTTTGTATTTTTTTTTGATTGAGGATAAAAATAGTTGCTTGCCACCGTAAGTGGAGTCACCTACTATGGGTAGTCCGAAATCAGCTAAATGAACACGTATTTGATGCATTCGTCCAGTAAATGGCATACAGGCGATCAATGAATGCTGTTTGTAGATTTCGATGGTAGATGCCAAGGTCATGGACGGTTTGCCTTTTTTAAAATCAATTTTTGAACGATTGGAAGAGGAGTATATTGGCTTGTTGAGTTCGATTTCTTCAAATTGCTGACATCCCTCAACTATGGCGTGATAAATCTTAGTGACTTCTCTATGTTCTAATAATTGGGAAAAATATTTATAGGTTTCATCATTTTTAGCTATCACTAGTAAGCCGGAGGTCGTTTTGTCTAAGCGATGACATACTTTGGCTTCTGACCAATAGGTACGGGCCCATTTGAGTATGTTTAATGGAGAACTACGATCTTCCAAGGTGGACACGTGAGGGGGTTTATTGATCACAATAAAATCATCATCTTCATGAATGATGAGTTTTTTGAATTCAGATGATGTGGTATTAATTATGCTCACTATTTGATATTGAGTGGTTTATGCTGCGGCTCAATTTTTCCCTTATCAAGGTAGAACCAAAATTTCGTCCCCTTGCCAACGGTACTCTCTACATTAATCTTTGATTTATGACTTTCAAGAATATGCTTTACTATTGAAAGTCCTAACCCTGACCCGCCAGTTTCTTTTGATCTACTTTTATCAACTCTATAAAATCTTTCAAAAATACGCTTTAAGTGATCTATGGGTATCCCAACACCATTGTCTGTTAATTCGAAGAGTACTTTATTGGGTTGGTTAGATATTTTAAAGACTACTTTAGATCCAATGCCTGAATAGTTTATCGCATTGCTGACCAAATTAAGAATGACTTGATATATTCTTCGGTAATCAGCGCTCACATAAATATACTTGTCAGGGCTATTACCTAAGGATAGTTTAATCTCCTTTTCTTTGGCTTTAACCTCTACTTGCTCCATGATTTCAATAGTCAATTCTACCAAATCAAATGTTTCAAAATGCATGCTGATTTGACCTCGTTCTATTTGGTTGATGGTCATAAGATCTTGGACTAACACATCAAGGCGATCCAAACTTTTGGCTGCTTTTTTTAAAAATTTCTCCCTTACTAGTTCGTCTTCAACAGCACCATCTAACAGGGTATGTACAAATCCTTGAGCAGAAAAAATAGGTGTTTTGAGTTCATGGGAGACATCAGCAATAAATTCCCTTCTGAATGTGGCCATCCTTTTCAATTCATCTATTTCGCCTTGCTTGCGATCGGTATAATTAGAGATTTCTTGATTAATTTTTTTTAGTGGATTAAAATAGGACTTTTTGTTTTGGGAAAGTGAGGCCAGTTTTTGATCCTGAACATTTTCCAGCGCGGTATAAATTTTTTTGATCTCCTTGAAAAAGAGTAACTCAGCCATTACACGTATGATACTGAATCCTGAAAGAAATGACAATGAAAAGGTGATGAAAATGGTTCTTTCAGGTATCCCAGGGGTTAAATACAGGGAAGCTGTTGTTACGAAGGCAATAATTAAAGCGAGGATCAACGCCAGACCCTTTGAATTGAGCGTCATAGAGTAGTTTAAGTACCCACAAACTTATACCCAACGCCTTTAATTGTTGCTATGAAACCTTCTCCAATTTTTTCTCTTACTTTTCGTATGTGTACATCAACCGTACGGGCAAGCACATATACGTCCGAGCCCCAAATATTGTGTAGCAAATCCTCTCTTCCAAATACTTTATCAGGATGTTGGGCCAGAAAAAAGAGTAGTTCGAATTCTTTTTTGGGTAATATCAATTTGCGCCCTTCTAGTCTGACAGTATAGGAGGTTCTGTCGATCTCCAAATCAGTAAATGTTAGGGTAGAGATTTCAGTTTTTTGCTTGACATCTCTCCTGAAAAGGGCATTTATTCTACTTACCAGAGACCTTGGCTTTATAGGCTTGGTGATATAATCATCAGCCCCCATCTCAAACGCAGCTACTTCTGAATACTCTTCTGATCTTGCAGTCAGGAAGATGATAAATTTATTAGCCAATTCCGGAATGGCCCGAATTTGCCGGCAAGTTTCTATGCCATCCATATTTGGCATCATGATATCCAGTATGAAGAGGTCAGGAATAAATTCTTTAGCAATAGCCAAGGCCTGTATGCCGTTTGATGCGGTTCTTATTTGAAAACCTTCTTTGGATAGATTATATTTAAGTAATTCCAGAATGTCAGAATCATCATCAACTACTAAAATTTTTTGTGTACTTGAACTCATTCTTAATTTTTTAGAATTTTCGAATAGCTAACGGGTGCAAAATGCGCAAACCCTAGTGCAATTCTAAGACAAAACTTTGGGTAGGCTGTTAACTAAAAATGAAATTAGCGAAGTTGACTTAATAATTTGATAATATTCAGTGTTCTTTATAATTAAGAATGAACTGCTCAATATCTATGTCTAGATCCAAAAATATTGAATCGAGCTGATTATTTTCCCCATAATACCTTTCAAAAGACATGAAATAAGCATTATTGGGAGGGTTATCTTCGAATAAATGGTAATAACGGTTATTGTGAAATTTAAGATCTTCTAGAGATCTTACGATATGGCCAATGAGGGCATCTTTTTTATTATTTTTTGTTGATTGTTCTTGTTTATCGCCGAATGTGTTGTATAAACTATCTAATTGTACTTTTCCTAAAAGCATATGGGATCTGAATTTTTTGGCGTCTTCTTCTCCATTAATATAATCTTTCAAGATCTCTGAATGAGCGCCATAGTATTTGATGAGGTACTGAATTGTTGCCTTTTGGCCTACGAAACTGGCCAAGTTTTCATTGAATTGAAGTCGATCTTTTAAAAATATCGTACCGTGTGTGAGTTCATGAAAGAGGGTTTCGACCATGTCGGCTTCTTGGTTATTAAGCATTTTAGATAAAATAGGATCTTTGAACCAGCCTAGGGTCGACCAAGCGCTTACCCCTCTAAGCTGCACATCAAATCCCTGTGCAATTAACTGGTCTCTTTCGGTCTTTGCCTTATCAAGGTCGAAAAAGCCTTTGTAACCAAAAGACCCCAAGAATGGGAAATCCCATGTAACTTCTTCAAATTGGAAGGGTGCGCATGCAGAAAGATTCCAAAGGATTGTTTGATTTTTTTGGTCATAGATTTTAGTATAATTATCAGTTTGCTTAAGGCCCAATTGGGCACCGAATTCTTTGGCCCTTTGAAATTGATGTATGCGCAATTTTAATGAATCGGGATAGTTGGGATTTGCTAAAAATGTTTCAATGGGTTTGGCTTTAACGATCACCAATAGTTGACCGGTTGCTTGCGCAATACCGTAAGCGATCAAGGATCGGTAACTAATCAAGGCAATACCTACGATAAGCACTACTATGATAAAGAAGTAGTTCCTTTTTGACGTAACCAATAGATTCATAAAATGGGTGTAATGGTTAATTCCTTTGAAAACCAATTTGATAAACTTAATAACTCATTTTCTTTAATTATATTTGAAAATTAGGCGAGCTTCTTCGGCAATGCAAATAACAACCTATAAAAACTAAAATAATTAGTTTTTATAGGTATATTTACATGAATATTAAGAAAAAAAACTATTTTAGCTAAAAATATTAGTAAAAAAAGAAAAGGATTTTATCATGGATGAAAGAGAACAAAAGCTGAAGGCGCTTCAACTTACAATAGACAAATTAGAAAAAACTTATGGAAAGGGTGCCATCATGAAACTGAGTGATGAAAAGGTAATGGATGTCCCAGTTATTTCTACCGGCTCTATAGGTCTTGATATGGCTTTGGGTGTAGGCGGGATACCGAAAGGAAGAGTCATAGAGGTTTATGGTCCTGAATCTTCCGGTAAAACAACCTTGTCAATGCATTGCATTGCAGAAGCACAAAAGAAGGGTGGACTGGCTGCTTTTATTGATGCAGAGCACGCTTTTGATAAGAGTTATGCTGAGAAATTGGGTATTGATACGGAGAACTTATTGATATCACAACCCGATAATGGAGAACAAGCACTAGAAATTGCCGAGCACCTTATAAGATCAGGTGCGATTGATATTATCGTGATCGATTCCGTGGCAGCATTAGTGCCTAGAGCGGAGCTTGAAGGCGAAATGGGCGATAGCAAAATGGGTCTCCAAGCCAGGCTGATGTCTCAAGCCCTTCGGAAATTAACAGGTGCGATAAGTAAATCGGGTTGTGCATGTATCTTCATTAATCAGCTTCGAGAAAAAATCGGTGTAATGTTTGGCAACCCAGAAACTACCACAGGAGGAAATGCACTTAAATTTTATGCTTCTGTGCGATTAGATATTAGGCGAATAGGTCAGATAAAGGAGAGTGCCGATAATATATTAGGAAATAGGACTAAGGTGAAGGTCGTAAAAAACAAGGTTGCCCCACCGTTCAAAGTGGTTGAGTTTGACATCATGTACGGCAAGGGAATCAGTAAATCGGGAGAGATTGTCGATATAGGGGTCGAATTGGAAATTATCCAAAAATCAGGCTCTTGGTTTTCATACGATGGAAATAAACTTGGGCAGGGTAGGGATTCTGTTAAGACACTTCTTGAAGACAACCCTGAGTTGATGGACGAGTTGGAACTAAAGATCAAACAAAAGGTTAATCTTTAAAAACCATCATCTTTTAATCAAATGTAAAAAAACCGATTCAACCTTAGTTGAATCGGTTTTTTTATGCCCTAATCGCAATGACAGGATCCATTCGGGCAGCGAGGGCCGCAGGAACAATGCCTGAAGCCATTCCAATAATGGCTGAGACGCCAAGCCCTAGCACAACGTTATTGAGGGTCAGCTCCAACTCTAGAGACCCTAAGCTTATAAAGCTCAATAAGAAAACCAAAAAGATTCCAAACGCACCGCCGATCACGGATAGGAATACGGATTCAAACAAGAATTGGAATAAGATGAAGTAGTTTTTGGCACCCAATGACTTTTGGATGCCTATAATATTGGTTCGCTCACGTACCGAGACAAACATGATGTTGGCTATTCCGAATCCCCCCACTAGAATAGAGAAAGATCCTATGACCCAGCCCGCAAGACCGATAACGTCAAATGTGGAAGCAATAAAATTAGAAACGGCTTCAGCGTGATTAATGGCGAAATTATCCTCTTCTTTTGGTCTTAGTCCGCGCCGTACCCTCAGTAATCCGCGGACTTCAGATTCCAATTCAACCAAGCCAATGTCATTGTCACGGCCCTTTAAGGTAATGATGGGTTCGATGCCGTATCGACCATTACCGACATAATAAAGTTTAGAAAATGCTCCAAATGGAGTTAAAATTAATTGATCTTTTGATTCCAAATCAAGGAGACCTTCACCCTCTTCTTTCAACAGACCTATTATATAAAATTTGATTCCTTTTATTTTTAACTCTTTCCCAATGGGATTCGCGTCTCCAAATAAGTCTTTAGCGATTTGATGGCCAATGATGACTACGGATCTACCACTCTCAGCTTCCTGAGCGGTAAAGTACCTTCCTTCCACGATATCCAACTCGTAAACCTGGTCGAAATTGGGCGAAACGCCTTTTAGCGTGGTGTTGTTGGTACTGTTATTTTGATACTTTACCACAAGACCTCCTGTCGCGGCATCGATGCCAATTCCTTCAGCATTTTTCAGATTTTCTCTTAAAAATTCGAACTCGGCATAGGTTGCGTTTGGTCTTTTGATGTACTTCCACCATGGATAAGGACCATCTCCCCCTAATCCCCACTGCCATTTGCCTACGATTAAGGTATTGGCACCTAGAAAATTAAAACTGTCTTTAAGACTTTTTTCCAAAGAATCGACTAACGTAAATACGGAGATTATCGCAAAAATACCAATAGTAACCCCCAAAAGGGATAAAGTAGTTCTCATGACATTCGCTTTTAATGCATTCCAGGCAAAGCGAAAACTTTCTAATATTAATAAGATGATTAATTTCATGATTTCGGTAAGTTAATTGTGGTTAAACTAATATTTTCCATTTTTTACAAAACATTTGACTAATATTGCGAACTAATTGCATAATTGTACCTAATTCAACAATCTGTTCATGAAGTTATCTGCATTCAAATTTGATATCCCATCCAGTGCAATTGCCTTGCATCCCACCGAAAATAGAGACGAATCAAGATTGATGGTGATCCATAGGGATACCGGAACATTTGAACACAAGACTTTCAAGGACATTGTAAGCTATTTTGAAGAAGAAGATGTACTGGTAACAAATGACACCAAAGTGTTTCCCGCAAGGTTATACGGAAACAAAGAGAAGACGGGTGCCAAAATCGAGGTTTTTTTACTTAGAGAATTAAATAAAGAAATGCATCTCTGGGATGTACTCGTTGATCCAGCTAGAAAAATAAGAGTGGGTAATAAGTTGTATTTTGGAGATGGAGAATTAGTCGCCGAGGTCATCGATAACACCACTTCAAGAGGAAGAACCATCCGTTTCTTGTTTGATGGAAAGCAGCATGATTTCTATAAATTAATAGATAACTTAGGTGAAACCCCTTTGCCTAAAATGCTTAACAGAAAGGCGGAGGCTGCTGATAAGGAAAGATTTCAAACTATTTATGCTGATAAAATCGGTGCAGTAGCAGCCCCTACTGCAGGTTTGCATTTTACGAAGCAGTTACTCAAGAGACTTGAGATCGTTGGGGTAGACATTGAAGCAATCACCCTTCACATTGGTTTGGGCACGTTTCGTCCAGTGGATGTAGAAGACTTGACCAAGCATAAGATGGATAGTGAGAACTATGAGGTTACTGATTCGACAGCAATTAGAGTCAATGAGGCGTTAGACAAGAACAGGAGAGTTTGTGCGGTTGGCACTACTGTACTTAGGTCACTAGAGTCTTCGGTTTCAGCAGGGGGCAGGTTAAAAGAGAGTACTGGATGGACGGATAAATTTATTTTTCCACCTTATGATTTCAAAATTTGTAATGCCTTGATAACAAATTTCCATTTACCAGAATCAACCCTTTTGATGATGGCATCAGCCTTTGGGGGATACGATTTGATGATGGAAGCGTATCAATTGGCAATAAAAGAAAAATATCGCTTTTTTACCTATGGAGATGCCATGTTGATTATATGATATGGACCCAAAACGACGGTTTGCGGTAATTGTTGCCGGTGGAAAGGGTGTGCGGGTAGGAGGAAGCATAGCCAAACAGTTTATTGAAGTTCGAGGTAAACCGATTTTGGTGCATACAATTGAGGCATTCCTGAATTCTTCTGCACAGACTATTGTAGTGGTAATTTCAGATTCATACTTATCACTTTGGGCTGAAATTAAGAAAAATTGGTTTTCGGACACTGCCATATTTGTGGCAAGTAGTGGTGAGACACGTTTTGAGTCGGTAAAAAATGGGTTAGATTTAGTCACTGGAGAGGGTGTGGTGGCTATTCATGATGCCGCTAGGCCTTGTGTCACCGTAGAAATCATAGATACTGCCTATGAACAGGCGCTGAAAGTGGGATCTGCTGTCCCAGTAATTCCACTAAAAGACTCAATTAGAAAAAAAATAGGGAATCATTCTCAAGCACAGGATCGAGCGCAATATTTGTCAGTGCAGACCCCACAGGTTTTTGAAATCAAACTAGTCAAAGAAGCTTACCGAAAGGCCAAATCAATTCAATATACTGATGATGCGTCCGTCGTTGAAGCGCTCGGGGTAGAGGTACAATTAATAACGGGTGCTTATCAAAACATCAAGGTAACTACCGCAGAGGATCTTGATTTAGTCGATTTATATTTTAAAAAAAAACCGACTAAAAGTCGGTTTTTAATATTCATCCTCATTGAAGAAAAAATCTTCTTTTGTTGGATAATCTGGCCATATCTCTTCGATGCTCTCGTAAGGATTCCCGTCGTCTTCCAACTCTTGCAAATTTTCCACTACTTCAAGTGGCGTACCTGACCTAATAGAGAAGTCTATTAATTCATCTTTGGTAGCGGGCCATGGGGCGTCTTCAAGGTATGAGGCTAATTCTAATGTCCAATACATAATGGTAAACTTTTAATTATTCGCGCAAAAGTAGAACTAAAATGGACTTATCAAATAGATATGGGATTTTTTTCTCAAATAGAGAATAAAAAATAATAAAATTTGGAATTTTTTATGATTGTCAAAAGAACATTAATCTTCAAAACTAACTAGGAGACGTTGTTTGATGACTATTTTTTTTCTTTGTTGGGCTATCTTTTTTTCTATTAAATTTTTGAATGCCGCGTTTTCACTATTGATATTACCTTGATTATTTTCCAAAATCCCCAAGTCCAAATGATCTCTTTTGATCAATTCTTTTATTATTGTTCTTTTAAGGCTGTATTGTTCTTCAATTGGTTTTTTTTCAAATTGTTTATACTTTGTGTTACACAACGAAAGAATGAAGAAGTATTCCTGACCAAAGTTTAATAGATCGTAGGCCTTGTTTATTAAATGTTTGGTGTTGACCGACGTAATTTTTCTTTTTTTAATTTCAGTGAGCTTTGCTTGAAGTTCAATCACGCTAGATTCGTTGTGAGTAACTAATCCTTTATATTGATCGATGAGTTGTTTTATCTCATGAGCATCGGTTGTTTTTTTAGGAATCAATAATTCTTTCAAGGCGTGATCAAATTCTTTTTTTAGCTTCTGGTAGCGTTTATTAGCTATTGCACCGTTTGTTTGCCAATCAGTTTTTAAAGTGATGAGCTTACTTGATTTTTGCACTTCATTAGTTCCCTGAAGGCTTCGTACGTCTTTGATGAATTGCTCGTACTTGTTTTCATAGTGCAGACTTAATTTTTTCTTGTCGTCAAAAAATGATTTTTTCTTTTCATGAAATGATTGATAAATGGCCCAAAATTCGCTATTCATGCAGTCATTTTCGATAAGATCCTCACTGCCAATTTTAATCCATTTGGTCTTGAGCGTGTTTAATTTTTGTGTGGCCTCTTGCCAATTGACCAATTCGGAAGCTTCTTTTAGTTGTCCCAGAAGGTCTCTTTTAAATTGGCTATTTTTTTTTCTGTTGGCTGAAATACTTTCTTCAATTAGCTGTAGCCCCTCATCTAATTTATTGTCTAATACCACAAAATCGCCTAAGCCTTTGAAGGAGGGAAGGGATTCTTTAAGGTGTTTGCATTTCATTAAAAAACTGCCCTTATTGTCTGAGGATTCAATAGTATTCACTAATTCAATTATGTGATACCTATGCTTTTCAAATTTTTCTTCAAAATAACGAATGGAGTCTGATGGATTGATGTCTTTGACGGTTCCTATATTCCTAACGGGATGATCTTTCCACGCCACACTAAATATGATTCCATTTTCTATATAACCCTGTTCGATATATATCGTATGCTCACTCACTTCAATTGCTATCCATTATTTGTAAAAGTGCAAAAATCATGTAACTTAGATCGATTCACAAATTTTACCATGTCTGACGAAAAGATTATATTCTCAATGGCAGGGGTTAGCAAGATTTACCCCCCGCAAAAAAAGGTCCTTAAAAATATATATTTATCATTTTTTTATGGTGCCAAAATAGGTGTTTTAGGACTAAACGGTTCCGGTAAATCTTCCTTGCTAAAGATTATCGCGGGCAAGGATGATCAGTACCAAGGTGAGGTGGTTTTTTCTCCTGGTTATACGGTGGGGATGTTGGAGCAGGAGCCCAAGATGGATCCAGACAAAAAAGTTATTGATATTATCAAGGAAGGCGTTAAAGAAGTTACCGATCTGATCGAAGAATATGATCAGATAAATTTACAATTTGGGGAACCAGAGATTTTGGAGAATCCTGATAAGATGGATAAACTTATCGAAAAGCAGGGCAAAGTTCAGGAAAAACTAGATCAGATGGGTGCTTGGGATCTTGACAGTAAGCTAGAACGGGCGATGGATGCGCTGAGAACGCCTCCCGAAGACGCGCTTATTAAAAACCTATCTGGAGGAGAAAAACGGAGAGTGGCATTATGTCGGCTTTTGTTAGAAGAACCTGACGTCTTGTTGCTAGATGAACCAACGAATCATTTGGATGCTGAATCGGTGTTATGGCTTGAAAATCATTTGCAGCAATATGCCGGAACAGTTATCGCGGTGACGCATGATCGGTATTTTTTGGACAATGTAGCGGGTTGGATTTTGGAATTGGACAGAGGCGAAGGGATACCTTGGAAAGGAAATTATTCTAGTTGGTTGGATCAAAAGCAGAAAAGACTTGCTCAGGAGGATAAATCTGAATCAAAGAGACAGAAGACCCTAGAGCGGGAATTGGAGTGGGTAAGAATGGCCCCAAAGGCTAGACAAGCAAAGTCTAAAGCCAGACTAGGCGCCTATGAAAAGTTATTAGGAGAGGAGGCGAGTCAAAAGGAGTCGCAGATGGAACTTTTCATACCTGCTGGACCTCGATTGGGGAGTAATGTGATTGATGTGGAGGGGGTTTCCAAGGCTTATGGGGATAAATTACTTTTTGACAATCTTTCCTTTAGTCTACCCCAAGGAGGGATCGTGGGGGTTATTGGTCCAAATGGGGCGGGAAAATCAACTCTTTTCAAATTAATTACAGGGAAAGAGGCACCAGATGCCGGTTCCTTTAAAGTAGGATCTACAGTGGTGCTGTCTTATGTAGATCAAGAACATGATAACCTCAAGTCCGAGCAGTCTGTCTATGAAGCAATTTCTGGAGGTAATGAATTTATCAACTTGGGTGGTAAAGAGATGAATTCGAGGGCGTATGTGAGTCGATTTAACTTCAGCGGCACGGATCAGCAGAAAAAGATTGGAGACCTTTCAGGAGGTGAGCGCAATCGTGTTCATTTGGCGATGACCTTAAAACAAGGTGCCAATCTTATTCTCTTGGATGAGCCTACCAATGATTTGGATATTAATACCTTGCGAGCCTTAGAAG
>JABMNK010000073.1 GCA_013204595.1 Flammeovirgaceae bacterium | reverse complement strand
TTTTGAAATAATAAACACCGTGCGTTTCAGGTAAATTATCTACAACTAGTCTGTCTAGTAAAGGAGGTAAGCTAGCTTCTCTAGACTTAGAGTTTAAAAAACTATTAATCGTAAAATTATGATCCCTTTCAAGTAATCTACGAAATAGCTCTACAGTAGCTTCTGCATCTCCTTTTGCTCTGTGTCTTTCAGCTATTTCTATGCCTTCAGCAGAACAAATATTACCTAAACTATAAGAGGGTAATCCAGGAATTATTTTACGAGAAAGCCTTACGGTACATAGTTTTTTTCTTTTGAAATCGAAGCCTAAACTTTTAAATTCATCTCTAATAACATTATAATCGAAGGTTACATTATGAGCCACAAAAATGGCATCTTTGGTGATTTCAACTACCTTTTTAGCAATCTCATAGAATTTTGGTGCCGTACTGACCATTGCCTCCGTAATACCCGTAAGATTAGTTATAAAATGAGGAATTCTTTGCTCAGGATTTACCAATGAAGTAAATTCATCAATTACCTTTTGGCCATCAAACAGAAAAATAGATATTTCAGTAATTTTCTGACCCTTGTACCCATTTCCAGTGGTTTCTATATCAACAACAGAATACAATCTAAAACGATTTGATTTTAAGGTGAAACAATGGTTTCTATTTATTCTTTGCCAGAATTTTTATCTAATTCTTGCTTAACTTTGGAAACAATTTAATTGTCTTTTAAATTCATGATGTATGGATAAAATGCTTTCTTTACTTTAAACCAATATCCATATTACTCATGTAACATGTCTAATTGCCCATCCAGAAAAAGAATTTTTTATACCTCGTCAGAGGCTGAAGAAGAGTTGTTGCGGATTCACGTGAAATATCAAAATTCAACCACAGCTACTTTTTATACTTGTGATGATTGCGGGTACTTCCATCTCACTTCTTCGGGAGATCAGCATCAAGTGGTAAAAAGAGCTTTTGAAGATGGTAAAATCGATCAAATGCGAGAGTCGGCATTTTGGACAAAAAAAATTAAGTAACCTATAAATAGGCGCAGATAAGTAGCCAATAAATCAAATTTTCAGCGTGCCCATACTGGTTGAGATTTTGTTCAAAATCGGTATGCAGATGGTTATGACGAATCTGGTATCAAGGAAAATGATTAATTTAACAAAGTCAATTAGCTTGATATTTCAATCGGGATCAAAAACTAAAGAACTTTTTCTACGGAGTAAATGTCGAATATCATTTCAGGGAATTACTTGAAGACAACAACACGAGCACATTGGATGGAGAGGGGTTTAAATTAGTGCCAATTTTAGGTTTTGAATGGCACCCTTGGAGTAAAAAAGAAAATGCATCACAAAACTTCTCTTTAGTCCTTTGGGCTGGTCCTTCTTTTCCTTTTGGAGGGTATGAAGATAAATTTGTTTTTCAAAATACAGAAAGTATCTACCCAGCCAAGGAAAAAGTTGAAGCATCACTCGGAGTGCTCATTAGTTATACACTTTTCAAGAACGATTAAGACACTACCTTCAACAAAACCGATAAGCAATGCTACCTTTTGGACACGATGACCCATATTATACTGTTAGCTATCCCTAGCGCCCTCCCTCACCACGAAATCTATTTCATCTCGATTTTGTTCGCCACTTCACTTATACGAGACCGTTGACGAAAAGCTGTCTCTCTTCATATTGATTGGTACTTATAAGACTAAAGTATTTAGTCAGATTTAATTTACGATACGTTAAAGGGAAATGCTTATTCTGAAACCGTGTTTAGAAATTTTAATCTGTCAACAGCGTTTTTAATACCTCTCTTAATCGAAGATAACCAGCCGCATTTGGATGTAGCCCATCAGAAAAGAAAGATTCATCAATTTTATTTTCTTCATTTAAAAATATAGGCGCAAGATCTCTGTAGGGTACGGCTACTTTTGACGCCAATTGAGCGATTTGAAAGTTCAACTCTACAATTCTAGGTTCATAGTCCCTTCGCGGCAATAAACCCATAAGGGTAATTTTAGCTGTGGGTTGTCTGAATTTAATAGCCTTCATTAAAAGGTGCAATCCTTCAATGATTTCTTCATCTGAATTCATCTGTAAATTGTTGGTCCCTATCATCACCAAAACCTTTTCTGCCTCAAATCCGTCAAGCTCACCATGATATACCCGCCATATGACGTTCTCGATTCTGTCCCATCCGTAAGCATAATTCTTTAGACCCAAAGGGGTGAAAAATTGATCCCAAGAAGCTTGTTCTCTTCTTAATTTAGTCTCGGGTAGCCCTCCCCAAAAATGAACAATTGAATTGGCCAAAAAAACCGCTTTTGGTGGATCCATTTGATTTATGCTCAAAATTTCTCTGTGTCTTTTTTCCCAATCATAATTTCCGGGCTCCCGATATTGGGTAATGGGATGTGTCGTCGAAGCTGTTCCTGTTGGTTCTTCCAATATGGATCGTATTTTTTTCTCATAACTCATACCGTATTTCATCATTCCCAGGTCAGTCGGATGAATACCGTCAACAGTATCATCAATTTGAAAACCAATTTCTTCTTTGGTTAAATAAAAAAGCTGGTGCATACCCTCATGTTTTAGTTGATGAAATACTTGCTGCTGGAGTGCATTGACTTGGCTGACTTCTTTGCTCTTTTTGTCACTGACAAGGGCTTGGGTATAACCCGCATGATCCACCAAAAGAATGGGTACCTCGGGCTGCTTTTCACGAAGGGCTTGCACAGCCACAAGTATTCTATCTTTTAGGGCCTGCTCATTTTCAATCCCCCATCTTTCCCAACTATCTGAAGCCAAATTGGGAAGACAATCTAGGACATATATTTTTGCTTCAATTTCGCTAATTAAGTCAATCAGAGGCATGTCCAATTTTCCATAACCCGAGAAACCCAAATTAATCAATGGTCTATCCAACTTCCTACCTAAAATAGAAGTCCAAGCCATTCCAGGACGTGAAGCGCAGGCCCCTTGGGCAATAGAGGTTCCATAAACCACAATGGGCTTTTCTTTGCGCTCGGGCAGAGGTTCAAAATAAGTCTGGTCATCTACGCCAATCTCCATCCATGTGACTTGATTGTAAAGCGGTAAATAAAGTCGGTATTCGCGCCCTCGATCATGGTAACCATCATTGGGGTTCAAATGGGGATAAACATAAATGAGGGTATCCCCAAAATTTCGTTCTCCCGCACACCAAAGCTCCATTCCATCACTATTTATGGCATATAAATCCAACCCACTCACACCTGTGGTAGACATATGATTCATGCTCCTCGGATTTTTACTATTGGTAAGATATCGGATTTTAATTTCCTTGGCATCTGAACGAAAACGAATTATCAGACCTGCCGAATGTCTAGAAAGTCCCCATATCTCTGGAGCTATTTGGTCGAAAGTTCGACAAGGAAGTCGATCGTAAGGGGCTTGAACTTCATCAGGCCAAGCCTGACCTTCTAAGACTTGAAACGGATGTTGCGTAGGGTTCCACCAGGTAAGGGTTGGGTCCTTTTGACTCATTGCAAAATGACAAAAGATGAAACTATAAAATATAAAGATGTTTTTCATTTTGATTATTGAATATTTGAAACAATTCCTGATCTTAAGCAAAATATTAGCCATTTGTCGTTCATTAAAACTCAGTCATCTTCTAGATAAGCAACCTGTTAATTTTGTTACAGCCCTATAAATAGAATGGTAAATTCGATCTAAAGCTCGCTTAATATTTAAATAAACTCTAGTATTTCAACAATTTAAAAAATGTGAGAGGAGCGTATCAAGAGATTTTAATCACGTCTCACTTATTTTTAGACATAAAAGAGGATGCTGGAAGGCCTATGTTGTTAAATAACGTTCCATCAAAATTATCCTTCCAACCGTATCGAATATATATGGGCTCAGGCACAAGATCAGATGGCAAATTACTTGATTGTTTACAATTGTCACTTCTGCTGAAATATATAACTAATCCTCACCCGCTAACTCAAATCTTGCAAGGGTTGTTTTTTGATTATTAATGCCTGATTGTAGTTAAAATAAATGATCGCTTTGCCCTCCTTTCTGATGTGGTTGTTGTAAACAAGTCCAGAGGTCAAAATATTTTTATGATAGTCGTTGGCCAAGGCATAAGTATTTAAGAGAATGTATAAGTCGATTAAAGGCAATCATTGATAGGTATCTAAATTGGCCAAGAGAAACAATAGAAAGCGTTTGAATAAATAAAAGAATTAATCACTAGGGCTAAAAATTACTTGTGGGTGCTAGCTGAGTGGTGAATACGACTGACGCCAGTTGACGGTGCTAGTCTCTTGCGAATTTTCTATTCGGTTTGTGTTTGTTAAATTTAGCATCATAAACAGCACGGATCTCATACATAAACGTTAATTTCCAAGGAAATAATCAGCTCAATTTAAAAAAAAACGATATGAAAAAATATACACTCATAATGTTATTTCTTTTCTCTTATGGTGTGGAAGCACAAATAAAAGCTTTGGTGGGAGGAACCCTTATCGATGGATTTGGATCAAAGCCCATGTTAAATAGTGTCATCATCTTAGAAGGGGATAGAATCAAGGCCATCGGTAGGATGGGGGAGTTGGAAATTCCAATAGATGCCGAAATAATCTCTACCGAGGGGATGTCTGTATTGCCTGGTTTATGGGACATGCATGTGCACCTAATGATCAATGGACATGCGGATTACGATTATTGGGACAAGACCTATCCACCACTTTTCGAAAAGGTTATTATGCCCGCTTCAGCCCATCAACTGCTGATGGCTGGCGTAACGAGTGCAAGGGACTTGGGCGGTCCTTTGGCGGAAAGTTTGGCGGTAAGGGATGCCATCAATAAAGGTAACCTGCCAGGCCCCTCTTTGTACATGAGTGGTCCTTTTATCCAAAAAACGCCCTACCCGGGTACGGAACAATTTAGATGGGGGATCAATGGGGTAAAAGATGCCAGGGCCAAAGTCAAGCAGTTGGTTGACGCTGGTGTAGATTGCATCAAGTTGATTGACCAAGATCAGATGGGTGAGGAAGAGGTCTTTGCGATTGTAGATGAGGCCCATAAGGGTGGGCTGACTGTTGTCGCGCATAGTCATCGCCCCGATGAAATCCGCATTGGATTAAAAGCAGGTGTAGACTGTTTTGAGCATACAGGATTGTCCTCGGCTCCAGAATACCCAGAGGACATCATGGAGCTTATCAGGGAACGTACGGCTAAAATGAATTTAGGTCCACTCTATTGGACGCCGACTGTTGAAGGACTTTACAATTATGAATATCTAAGAGATTACCCTGAATCGTTAGATGGAACTGATTGGGAATTGGGATTGCCGGATTCTGTCGTGGCCGATATTAAAGCTTCGATTCAACACCCTGAAAGATTACCATATTTTCAACTCACGCCTATGCGTAGGCCCACTCTAGAGACAAAAATCAATCAACTTAAGGATGCTGGAGTTGTTTTAATGGTTGGAACAGATAGTGGGATACCTATGAAATTTCATAGTCAGTCTACATGGCATGAATTGGATGTATGGGTGAATGAATTTGATTTTGACGCGATGTATACCATTAAAGCAGCTACCTATTGGCCAGCGAAAATGATGGGGGTAGATGCTGATTATGGAACCATCAGCGAAGGGAAATATGCGGATATTATTACTGTTAAGGGAGATGTGCTACGATACATCAGTTTACTGCAAGACGTTGATATGGTTTTTAAACATGGATCAAGGGTGAAATAATTTCAAAAAATCATTGGATCTTGATTTCTTAGATTAATATTTATTGTTTAGAGATCAGATTGACTTATTGGCCTAGCTTTGCCAACATATTTTTCCATCTTTAAGAAATTTAATTCTATGCTAAAAGCGGTAAATTTTGTTCGATTGTTGTCTATTTTATTTTTTCTAATCACCCTTTCTTTGGTTTATGCCTATCTCGATCCCGTGGTGAAACTTTCTATAGATGCTGATGCTTCGACCATACATAGGACGAATTTTTTTTATTTTGGAGCGGCCCTTTTTTTAATGATTAATAGTTTCTTATGGATACTTTTGAAAATCATGGCCCCTTTGATTGAACATAAATATGGAGAACTTTCCGCTGGCTGGTTTGCTGCTTTGCCCGTTGTCGTGAATTTCTATATTTGTTTTTTGGTTGGATTTTTGGGAGTGCTCAACAATCCAAGTAATATTCAATTTTCCAGTTATGAGTATCTTAACTATTTAGGTCCCATCTTGCTCTTAGTTTGGGGTATTTTAATAATTTATTTCATGAGTACAAAAAAAAGTATTTAATTAATTAATAATCTGTAAATAAGTTACTTAAAACATATTATTTAAACTAAAAATCTAAGTATTGGATTCTTGATAAGTAATGCAGGTTACATTTTTTTGTTATAATTTCCCATTTTTATTAACCAAGTGTCCCTTTAATTATCATCATGTCAGCTGTTGATTCCAACTATACCGAAGAAAGCATAAAATCACTAGATTGGAAAGAGCATATTCGACTCCGTCCGGGAATGTATATAGGTAAATTAGGAGATGGCTCAGCTCATGATGATGGTATTTATGTTTTGGTAAAGGAAATCATCGACAATTGCATTGATGAGCATATGATGGGTTTTGGTAAGATTATTGAAATTAAAGTCACCGATCATCGGGTTGAGGTGCGGGATTATGGTAGGGGCATACCACTAGGGAAAGTGGTCGATTGTGTTTCAAAGATAAATACAGGCGGAAAATATGATTCTGGAGCCTTTCAAAAGTCAGTAGGTTTGAATGGTGTTGGATCAAAGGCAGTAAATGCCCTTTCAAGTTATTTTAAAGTCCAATCATTTAGGGAAGGTCGCTCTAAAGGGGCTGAGTTTAAGCAGGGAGTGATTACCTCCGATGCAGAAGAAAAGAACACCTCTGATAGAAATGGCACCTTCATTGCCTTTGAGCCGGATAATTTCATTTTTAAGAACTTTAATTTCATTCCTGATTACTTAGATAATTTAATTTGGAATTATGCCTACTTAAATGCAGGATTAACACTTAATCTTAATGGTAAAAAATACCACTCGGCAAATGGATTATTGGATTTACTTTTGCGTAAAACAGACGAGGAAAGCATTAGATATCCCATCATTCACTTGAAGGGAGAGGATATTGAGCTGGCCATGACCCATGACAATCAATATGGTGAAGAGTATTATTCCTTTGTAAATGGCCAATATACAACCCAGGGAGGCACCCATCTTGCTGCTTTTAGAGAGTCCGTAGTAAAGACGGTCAGAGAGTTCTATAAAAAAGATTTTGATGCAGCGGATATTAGGGCAAGTATTGTTTCTGCCATTGCAGTAAGAGTTCAGGAACCTGTTTTTGAATCTCAAACTAAAACGAAATTAGGCTCTCAAGCAATTGCACCCGATGGCCCAACTATGAGAACCTTTATTCACGATTTCGTGAAGACTGAATTGGATAATTATCTTCATCGAAATACGGAAGCGGCTGGATTACTACTTAAGCGTATTATTCAATCAGAACGCGAACGAAAAGAAATTGCAGGTATTAAGAAATTGGCAAACGAAAGGGCCAAAAAGGCCAATTTGCATAATAAGAAGCTTAGAGATTGTCGACTTCATCTAAATGACAAGAAGCTAGATGAAGAGCGTCGTAATGAGAGCATGATATTCATTACTGAGGGGGATTCAGCTAGTGGATCTATCACCAAAACGAGAAATGTCCAGACGCAAGCTGTTTTTAGTCTAAGAGGCAAACCCTTTAATTGTTATGGCCATACCAAAAAGGTTGTTTATGAAAATGAAGAATTTAATTTACTCCAACATGCGCTGAATATTGAAGATGGATTAGAGGGTTTGCGTTATAGAAAAATCATCATTGCTACAGATGCCGACGTAGATGGCATGCATATAAGACTACTATTATTAACTTATTTCTTACAGTTCTTTCCAGAAGTTGTTCGAAATGGCCATCTCTATATCTTGGATACGCCACTTTTCAGGATTCGAAATAAGAAAGAAACCTTTTATTGCTACGATGAATTGGAGCGTCAGCAAGCCATCAGGAAGCTAGGTGGTAAGGCTGAAATCACGAGATTCAAGGGTTTGGGCGAAATATCTCCTAATGAGTTTGCTGGTTTTATAGGTGAAAACATCCGATTGGAGCCTGTTATCCTTAGAAAAGAGACCAAAATAAAAGATTTATTGTCCTTTTATATGGGTAAAAACACACCAGATCGCCAACAATTTATCATTGATAAATTGAGAATAGAAAAGGATTTATTAACCCCAGAAGCTGAGCTAGATGAGATCGGTCTTTAGTAATACGTCTAGAATACGCTTATGCTATAAAGCACTTCTGTTGAGTGTACTCATGTTGGCATCTTGTGCTGATGACGAGTCTATGCAAGAGGTATTGGAAGAGGAAGCATTGGTCGAGCAATTGATCTCTGCCGAACTAATTTCTACAAGAAATGCCGTGGATATCAAACTTTTTTTATCGCTGAGTGGTTTGGATTTTCCGTTAGACAGACTAGTCTATAACGTACAAGTTTGGAAGGTTGAATATAAAACCATGTATAAAGGCGCATCAATCATAGCTTCTGGAATGGTTTATATACCCGAAGGGGTTGATGAAAAATTTAGCTATTTAGTTTTTGCGCATGGGACTATTGCATCCAATAGTCAAGCACCGACTCAAATACCCTCAAATGATATACAAGAATTGGTTTTTGCAGGGATGGCGACGGCCGGACTGGTTACGTTAGTGCCAGATTTCATTGGATTTGGAAGTTCAGCCGAACTTATGCATCCTTATTATATTGAAGAACCTATTGCATTGGCTGTAATTGATCAGTTAAAAGCGGTAAAAGAACTCCTTGAACAGGAGAAGGTAGGTTCCGATGGAGAAGTATACTTAAGTGGGTATTCTCAGGGAGGTTATGTTGCAATGGCAACGCATAAATATATTGAAGAAAAAGGCCTTGAATCCTTTGAGTTAAAGGCCTCTTTTCCAGCGGCCGGTGGTTATGATATGAAAGGGGTTAGAGCATATTTTTTTGATCAAGAAATTTATCAACAGCCCTATTATATGGCATATATAGCGGAAGCTTATCGTGCCTATTATGGATACGATAATGAGCTAATATCCAAAATTTTTAATCCGCCATATGACGAAAAGGTTCTCGGAATTTTTGATGGTATTAATACGGATAGCGAGATCAATGACCTATTGAATGATACGGTGAAAGTATTAATTAATGAAGCCTACCTAACAAATCCTGATATGGGTGTTTATGCTGAAATTTCTAAACATTTCGAAGAAAACAGCTTACTTGACTGGATTCCAAATACTAAAATGTATTTGTATCATGGTGATGCTGATATTACGGTACCTTATCTGAATTCCTTAAATACCTATAATCATTTTATTGCATCGGGTGCAGCGCCTGATTTAGTTAGTTTCACCACCTTTAAAGGTGCCAACCACGGATCAGGAGTCGTTCCTTATTTAGAAGAATTTTTTAAGGTATTGATTGAAATGGAGGCTCCACTGTGAGTTTTTTTATGAAATGATTTTACTAAAGTATGACTGATTATTCGGACGAGGAAGAACTTCATGAGGTAATATCGGTTACAGGAATGTATGAGAACTGGTTTATGGATTATGCTTCTTATGTAATTCTTGAAAGGGCAGTTCCTGCTATTGAAGATGGTTTAAAGCCGGTTCAAAGAAGGATCTTTCATGCAATGAAAGAATTAGATGATGGCCGTTACAATAAGGTAGCCAATATCATTGGTACGACTATGCAGTTTCACCCGCATGGTGATGCTTCCATTGCAGATGCCATCGTGAATCTAGGACAAAAAGAGTTGCTCATTGATATGCAGGGCAACTGGGGAGATGTGCGGACAGGGGATGGAGCAGCTGCTCCAAGGTATATCGAGGCCAGACTATCCAAATTTGCTTTAGATGTTCTATTTAACCCGCAAACAACATCTTGGCAATTATCCTATGATGGACGAAAAAAAGAGCCCGTCACGTTTCCTGTAAAATTCCCGTTGCTGCTCTCCCAAGGAGTTGAAGGGATCGCGGTAGGTCTATCGACAAAAATGATGCCTCATAATTTCGTTGAGCTGATCAATGCATGCATTGACTTACTTAAAGGCCGGTCGGTAAAACTATATCCGGACTTTCAAACAGGTGGCAAAATTGATATCACCGATTATAATGATGGTCGTAGAGGAGGTAAGGTTCGTGTTAGATCAGTAATTGAAGAATTTGATAGTAAAACACTGATAATTAAAGAGATACCTTACGCAACAACGACTTCTTCGCTGATTGAATCCATCATTAAGGCTAGTGAAAAAGGCAAGATTAAAATAAAGCAAGTTATCGACAACACTGCAGCGGATATAGAAATTCAAATTCAGTTGCCACCAGGCATTTCTCCAGGTATCACGATAGATGCTTTATATGCCTTTACAGATTGTGAGTTATCGATTTCTCCTAATGCGTGTGTGATCATCGACGATAAACCTCATTTTGTAGGGATCTCGGAAATATTGAAGTATTCTGTAGATCAAACCAAAGACTTGCTGCGCCAAGAATTAGAAATAAGGAAGAATGAGTTGTTAGAAAAGATATTATTCTCTTCTTTAGAAAAGATATTTATTGAAAACCGCATTTACCGAGATATTGAGGAATGTGAAACTTGGGAAGCCGTTCTTCAATCAATAGGTGATGGCTTGGAGCCTTTCACGTCAAGTTTTTATCGACTTATTGTTCAAGAAGATTTAGTTCGCTTAACCGAAATTAAAATCAAGAGAATTTCAAAATTCGATGCCTTTAAGACTGATGAATTGATGAAAAGACTTAACGAAGAACTTACGCAAACGTTGCATGATTTGGAGAATTTGACTGCTTATGCAATTGATTATTATCAAAATTTATTGGACAAATACGGCAAAGGTCGTGAGCGTAAAACTGAAATAGCCAATTTTGATACGATTCAAGCGACGATGGTTGCGGCGAATAATGCCAAATTATATGTCAATAGGGTAGATGGATTTATAGGGACTGGACTTAAAAAAGATGAGTTTTTATCAGAATGTTCGGATATTGATGATGTTATTATTTTCAGAGAGGACGGCGTTTGTGTTGTTTCACGAATTCAGGATAAGGTTTTCGTGGGTAAAAATGTCATACATGTAGGTGTTTATAAGAAGGGTGACGAGCGTATGGTTTATAATATGATTTATAAAGATGGAAATACAGGTCGATCAATGATAAAGAGATTTAATGTATTGGGTATAACAAGAGACAAGGAATACCCGTTAACTAAAGAATCAAAGGGTTCAAAAGTATTGTATTTTTCTGCTAATCCAAACGGGGAGGCTGAATTGGTGACGGTGCATTTGACTGCGGCAAGTAGTGCAAGAAAGAAAATTTTTGATGTAGATTTTGTGGAATGTGAAATAAAAGGGCGCAGTGCCTCAGGTAACATCGTCACAAAGTTCCCTGTTCGAAAAATTCAATTAAAAACTGCTGGAAATTCGACGTTGGGAGGGCTCGATATTTGGTATGATCAGGTCGTAGGTAGATTGAATACCGATCATATAGGAGCCCTTTTAGGTAATTTTAAGGCGGAGGATTTGATTCTTGTTTTTTACCACAATGGCACCTATGAGTTGACTAGTTTTGAATTGACCAATCGTTATGACACGAAAAATATTCTTCAGTTAACTAAATTTGTTGCAGATAAACCCATCACAAGTATTTATCAAGACGGAAATAGTAAACTCTATTTTATCAAGCGTTTTTTAGTCGAAACAGTAAAAACAGGGAAACCCTATCTTTTTATTTCAGAGAATAAAAATTCCTTATTATTTTTCGTAAGTTGTCTGAAACGAATAGAAGCAAGCATCACGTATAAGGAAAAAAACAAGAAAGAGATAAAAACCTTCGAACTTACTGAATTGATTGATGTCAAGGGTTGGAAAGCAGTTGGTAATAAATTCCCAGTTCAACAATTGGTTAATTTGGAAGTATTACCGAATAGCCAAGAGGATATAGCACCAACTACTGAAATAAATGAATTGGATGCGCTGAAGAAATTTATTCAAAAAGAAGTAGAAAGAGAAGACAATCAAATGGGACTTTTTGATTAGTTTTCAACGGCCATTTGGCATCATACTATTGTAGTTAATCACTTTAACAGCATCAAAAAAAACCATAATTTGAAAGACTATTATCAATTCATTTCGTTGGTCATAGGATCGCTATTACTGCTCATGCTGGTGATTAACTTTTGGATTGTGATTAGCACCTCTGATCAAATTTATGATGATGTTTCTCTTATCAGTCACCAGAAGGTTGGATTGGTTCTTGGCACTTCTCGCTACGCCTCTAAAGGAGTTAAAAATGAGTTTTTTGAAGAGCGCATAGATGCGGCCTCCAGACTCTTCAAGATAGGCAAGATTTCACATATACTGGTAAGTGGTGACAATAGAAGTGTTTATTACAATGAGCCTAGAGATATGCTGAATGCACTTAAAGAGCGGGGTATTCCTGAAGAAGTTATTACATTGGATTATGCGGGTTTGAGAACTTTAGATTCGGTAGTGAGGTGCCATCAAGTGTTTGGTCAATCTCAGTTTATTATCGTTTCTCAACAATTTCATCTTTACAGAGCATTATTTATCGCCAATCATTATGGACTAAAAGCAACAGGTTACCTATCGAGCGAATCAGGTTCAAAATTTACATTTAAGATATCCTTAAGAGAATTTATCGCGCGACCTTTAGCACTTTTTGATCTATATATATGGAACAGACAGCCTAAGTTTTCGCAAGATTATGCACCTATTGGCTAGGTATTTTTTGGGATCATTTATCGGTCTAAATGATAACATTGAAAGAGTAATAAATGAAACATGATAGGACTTTTTTTTTGAATTTATTGGCCTCTAAAATTACGGTGAATTAAATACTGTAGAGATTATAAATATAGGGGGCAATCATTTTAGTGAACACCAAAGAAGATCAGGTACAAAAGCAATAGATTGAGTATCATCAAATAGTTAATTATTGGTTTTGAAGATTATTTTAAAAATATTATAGAGAAAACACCTAAGCACAGTGGCTATAAATGAGGTAATTAGCAGCGCCAGCACAAAGCTTAATCTGTTGTTTCCTATAATAGGCCTTAATTTGATTGTTAGATGCTATAGTAGTCCGAAGAATTGGGTAAATTAAATCATCGTGGCCACTTGATAAATTTGGGTTACATGAAAATGAGCAACAAAGTAGTGGACTTGCCTACGATTTCCGGAGAGTCAGTTAAGCTACTTTGCTAATGTAATTTAATTTTTCGATACCATGGACCTGCCAAATCGATTTTTGTTTGTTTGCACTATGGATTCTTCG
>JABMNK010000007.1 GCA_013204595.1 Flammeovirgaceae bacterium | reverse complement strand
GGTACAGACAAAGTACTTACAGGAAACATCCTTGACGGCACTATCGTTGTTCGAGACTTAGCCAGTGATGCTGTAGAAACGGATAAAATTAAAAATGCGAATGTTACAACGGAAAAGATCGATACAGATGCGGTGACTACCGACAAAATTGCAGCTGAAGCAGTTGATAAAAATAAGATTAATGCGGACGTTGCGGGAACTGGCTTAAGTCAAAATGCTGATGGATCTTTAGAACTCACAGTACCTACCTACAGTGTTGGTACTCTTTATCCAGAGTTAGGCGGATATGTCATAGAGGTCAATGCTGCAGGAACTCATGGGCTGGTTATAGAGAGCCAAAGTCAAGGAACATTAGCTATTACTGTATTTGATTTTGGAAGAGAACTTATTTCAAAGCCAAGCAACCATTCGAGCGATGGTGCGGATTTTTTTGATTGGCGTCTACCCAGTACTTATGAATTAAAAAACCTGGCCTGTCCACTCGTTAGAGCCGGAACCATACCCCTTTCGGGTGCCCATTGGACTTCTCAAAATTATACTGGAACAGCAACAATTGTTGACTTTAATGATGCTAGTTGCTATTCTGGAGGGTCTAGTGGCACACAAAATATCATTTCTGTCCGCTCTTTTTAGTGGCTAAAAAGAATACTGATACCTATCAAATAAAATCAAATAAGCTCTTGACACCCAAATATTGTTTTTGGGTAAATCCTTCTGCATATTGAACGCCTACTCGATGGCCCCATTCCCGCGAGCGCGCCTCAATGAGTTGCAAGAAATCTGGACTTGAAATGTACGTGTTAGGCTCGCGGCTGCTCGGATCATAAAACTGCGATTTAAACGCATAAATGGCCTCCATTTTTTGTTTCATATAAGGCGAAATATCGCAAACAAAATCAGGGGTTATTGAGACGCTCTGTATGTAATGATAAAGCTTTTTGGGTCTCCATGGGGCTTGAATCCCCTCCGCATCTTCTGTGATAATCTTGACCAAACCCGCTTTGAAAAATGCTTCTTCAATCAACGCAGCTGCCCGCCCATGATCAGGATGGCGGTCATAGCTGGCATTGGCCAAAATGATTTCCGGTCGGTATTTGCGGATGATTTGGATCACCTTCAATTGATTTTCAACACTCAAATCAAAGGTGGCATCTGGCAATCCTAAATTTTCTCGGATCGAGAGGTTCATGATTTTACCCGCATTCTTTGACTCGCGTGCCCTAAGTTCAGGAGTCCCTCGGGTACTCATCTCCCCTTCTGTAAGATCTAAAATGCCAGTCTTATAACCTTGAGCGGCATGTGCAATCATCGTGCCACTGCAAGAAAGCTCAACATCATCGGGATGGGCCGCTATGGCCAATAGATCTAATTTCATATTGTTTTTTGATTAATGAGAAAACGAAGCTACCTCCATTTCCTTTTCTGCCAAAAAGCGCTCGGCATCTAGTGCCCCCATACAGCCACTACCCGCGGCCGTCACTGCCTGCCTGTAGATCCGATCCTGAGCATCTCCTGTTGCAAATACTCCCATAATATTGGTTTTGGAACTACCTGGTTCTGTGATGATGTAGCCGCTATCATCCAAATTCAAAATATTCTTAAAAATAGCTGTATTGGGTTTATGGCCAATGGCGACAAAAAAGCCAGTGACATTTAAAATTATCTTGGTACCTGTTTGATTGTTAATCACTTCTACACCTTCCACTGAATGCTCTCCAAGAATGGATACCGTTTCGGTATTCCAAAGAATCTCTATGTTGCTGGCATTCAATACACGCTGCTGCATGATTTTAGAAGCACGCATTTCATCTCTACGCACCACTAGGTAGACCTTATTGACCAATTTGGAAAGATAAGAAGCTTCTTCTGCTGCCGTATCGCCTGCACCCACAACAACTACATCTTGACCTTTGAAGAAAAAACCATCACAAACAGCGCAAGCGGAAACCCCAGCTCCATTCAATCTGGCCTCGTCAGGTAGCCCCAACCATTTGGCCGAAGCGCCTGTTGAAATGATAACCGACTCAGCGCTAATCTTTGTCTTCTCATCCACAGTCACCGTATGCGGCCATCCAGAAAAATCGACAGCTGTCACTACCCCATAGCGCACATCCGTTTCGAATCGCTCAGCTTGTTTTTGGAAATCAATCATCATTTGAGGCCCTGTGATGCCGGCTGGGTACCCTGGATAATTTTCTACCTCTGAGGTGATGGTCAGCTGGCCGCCTGGCTCCGGTCCTGTATACAATACAGGCTTAAGACCTGCCCTTGCCGCATAGATGGCGGCAGTGTATCCTGCCGGTCCAGAACCAATGATCAATACTTTTACCCTTTCGTTCTGCGTGAGGTCATCTTTCATATTTGCATCTTAAAGCTTTGATTGAGAAGAAAGTTTATACGCTTTCTTCTCAGTCCACAAATATAAGAAAGGTAGTTTAGCCTCCGACCATTTTTGAAATTTTGTTGGATAATTGGTGCATCAAAACGAAACATAAACAGCTCTTTATTTAAAATCTCTACCCCCTATCCAACATCTTATAATTCCCATCCTTGACGGTACTCACGCTTAAAGTACTTATTGGCCTCAAGGATATTGGTTATTTTCATGGCATCACTATCATAAAAAATTCTTTTTCCTACCCTAAGAGCGACGCCACCCAATAAAATAGTCTCGGTGACCGCGCGGGCTTTCAGAAAACTACCCGGGGATTCTCTTTTGTCTAAAAACGCGTCAATCCAGGTGTCATTTGATCTTTCTGGCTTCTGCGCACTTGGCATTGACCGATCCTGCAGATAGGCATTCATCTTTGATTCAGGAATGAGCCGTGGTGATTCACAGTTAAACCCAGCCAAAATTTTACCCTGATCACCCACAAACATCATCCCCTCTGCAGGAAGGTCCTGATCTGGCCCTGAAAGCTCCTCAGGAATAGGTGGTCTCATGCCACCATCATACCAAAACAAATCGAAGGGCGGTAATGATTTTTGCGCGCCAAATTTAAAGCGCACCATCGAGCTATAGGGAAAAGCCACATCATTCTCGATACCCCTACTTACTTGATTGACAATTTCTCGATTTGTCGTGCCACATGCCTCTGCACTAATCGGTGGTGTATCAATACCCAAACTCATAAATAACGGCCAAAGGCTGTAGTGACCCATATCAGCAATGGTGCCGCCACCAAAATCGTACCATCCCCTAAAGGTCATGTGAGTGTAGTTGGGGTGATAAGGCCGATCGGGTACTGGACCTAACCATAAATCCCAATTCATACCAGCGGGTATGGGCACTGATGCTGTCGGATTGCTGGTCCATTGCGGCCAAACGGGTCGATTGGACCAATTGTGTATTTCCTTTAACTTACCAATGACTCCCTGATCAAGCATTTTCTTTAAACTTTCATTACCTTGAATTTTGGCATATGCTAGTAAATGTGTGCTGACACCTGTTTGCTTGGCTGTGTCTATGGTTACTCTGGCTTCATGCATTCGGTTTGCAATGGGTTTGTGAATCACGACCTGCTTGCCTTTTTTCATAGCTGCAATAGATACGGTCGCATGAAGATGATCGGGTGTCATAATCTTGACTGCATCAAAATCTTGCTCTTTTTCTAGAAGCTCCCTGAAATCTTCGTAAGACCGACAGCTCTTATATACTCCACTGGCATTATTTCTGGCATAAAATTGATTGACCATCTCCTGCCCCACGTCTCTTCCTCCTGGTATTCCCGTCATCTGCGCACCCCAATTTGGGTTGCCGGTGGCTTCACGTATCAAGTTTTTGATTCCATTGGGCGACCAATCGCGATAATCCGTAGAAAATTTATTCGGATCACAAACAGAAGTGATTTGAATTTTTGGGTTTTTTAATAATTCGGCCATTTCTCGAATACCTTGAGAGCCACAACCTATATAGGCCACAGAAAGTTTGTCGCTTGGTGCAATGAAACCTTTACCCCCCAGCACGTGCCTTGGCAGAATGGTGATCGCAGCGGATGCCGCTACTGAATGGCCTATAAACGTTCTTCTTTTGATCTTTTTGGGCATTACTTTATCCTTTAATTTTTATTTATTTATCAAAAACCTACCGCCTAGCTGTAGTAATATTTGTTTAAATGTAATTTTTTTCTACCTTCTAACCATATTTACAAAAAAAAGCCTTGTGAAAAGAAGCGTATTTATTAAAAATAGTGCAAAAACCATTGCCGCTACTGGCCTCTTTTTGCAAAATCCTGTCAACCTTTTTTCAATGTCCAAAGAGGAACTCATAGATATTCCGATTGGCTTTCAATCTTATGTGCTCAGAGAAGAAATCAATGTAGACATCAGTAAAGCCTTAAAAAAAACCTATGCAATGGGCTATCGGCATATAGAAATGTGCTCTCCAGCAGGATACGCCCCCCATTCATTTGCTTCTTTAGCCCAATACTCCGGTAAAGAATTAATAAAAATCGTCAACGACCAAGGATTTGATTGCTTCAGTGCTCATTTCACTTGGCATGAATTAACCCAAAACTTGGACGAGCGGATTGATTTTGCACAGCAAATGGGTTTGCAGCATATGGTCTGTTCTGGTGGCTTGGATGCTAGCTCCCTGAATGAATTGCAAAACAAATGCCATGCGCTAAATAAAATAGGTGAAAAAATCAAAAAATCAGGCCTGATCCTTGGTTATCATAATCATACAGGTGAATTTGAAGCAGTAAAAAACAATCGGATCGACTATGAAGTCATCCTAGAAGAATTGGATGCCAACCTAATCAAAATGCAATTTCAAGTGGCGGCCATTCAGCATGGTTACAAAGCGGCAGATTATTTCAGAAAATA
Source organism: Flammeovirgaceae bacterium (assembly GCA_013204595.1). GTDB lineage: Bacteria > Bacteroidota > Bacteroidia > Cytophagales > Cyclobacteriaceae > UBA4465. The sequence goes on along the minus strand of JABMNK010000007.1, from coordinate 37,369 downwards.
CCCAGGCCGATTCATTTCTGCGCATCTTCAAGATTATTCAACAACAGTGAAAAATAAAGAAGTGGTGCTTGGGGAAGATGGCATCGTAGATTGGGTGGATTTTTTTAATGCGGCTAAGATAGGTGGCCTAAAATGGGTTTATGTTGAAATGGAATCTGCCATAGGTACCTTAGAGGGCAGTTTGAACTATTTAAAAAAGCTATGAAAGTCGTATTTATTCTCGGCCTGGCCCTTTTAAATCTAAGCAATGCAGTTTTCGCTCAAACCTATGCCGAAAAATTGGGCTATGCCAAAGGATCAAAGGTCATCATCTTACACGTTGACGATGTAGGCATGTCTTTTGAGTCGAACCAAGGGGCCATAGACGCTATAGAAAAAGGTGTAGCTAGCTCCATGAGTATGATGATGCCTTGCCCTTGGATCAGTGGTATACTTCCTTATTTAACTTCCCACCCAATGGCCGATGCTGGATTACATCTCACCCTTACCTCAGAATGGAATGCTTACCGATGGGGCCCTTTGGCTGGTAAAAAAGCCGTGCCTGGCTTAGTTGACAACCAAGGGGCTTTATGGTCGTCTGTCGAGCAGGTCGTATCACATGCTACGGCTGATGAAGTAGCTGAAGAAATCAAAAGTCAACTTAGCCGGTCACAAATGATGGGTTGGCAACCGACCCATTTAGATTCACATATGGGGACTTTATTTGCCTCGCCCGCATTTCTAAGCAAATACATTGAACTTGGAATCAATGAAAAAATTCCAGTGATGTTTCCAGGTGGGCACAATACGCTGATCAGTAAAACAGGGTCTGGAAAATTACTTTCAACAGAAATGGCCACTGCCATTGGGCAACGATTGTGGGATGCTGGCTTACCGGTCCTTGATGACCTTCACAATTTTAGTTATGATTTTGACTATCCAAAAAAACAAGTTGATGACGCTACTTTACAGAGAGTCGCAACCAATCAATATATTCTCTCTTTCCAAGCACTTCAGCCCGGTATCACCATGGTTATCATGCACTGTACGGTAGCCGATAATCATTTTGAGGAAATCACTGATTCAGGATCCATCAGACGTGGGGATTGGTTGGCGATGCAGTCCCCGGAACTTGAAAAATACCTAGATGATAACCAAATTATTGTCACCACTTGGCGGAATCTTATGGAAAAAAGAAGGCAATTAGTGGATTAATGAGGCTTCCAAAGATGATAGTAATAGGCCTATTGATGAGGTGTTTTCAATGATTTTTCAAGAAACTTAGAGTTCCTCAAACTATCCTTTTCGAACGTTTACAATGTAGGCATCCACACTAGCCTCTAAAATCGATAATGTCACTGTTCCTTGTCCCAAAATAACCTCATGAAATTCACGTATATCAAAGCTCGAACCCAAGGTGTGCTCCGCTTTTTTGCGCAGTTCCCGTATTTTTAATTCGCCGATTTTATAAGACAAGGCCTGGCCTGGCCACGAGATATATCGATCCGTCTCAGTATTGATTTCATGAAGGGACAAGGCAGTATTGATTGCCATAAAATTCACCACCTGATCACGTGTCCACCCCTTGGTATGAATACCCGTATCCACTACCAATCGGCAAGCTCGCCACATTTCATAGGTCAATTTTCCGAATTGTTCGTAAGGGGTGGTATACATACCCATTTCTTCGGCCAAAAACTCGCTATACAATCCCCAGCCTTCCCCATAAGCGGACAGATACAAGTCTCTTCTAAACTGTGGAATACTGTCTCCAAGCTCTGCATTCAAACTCCCTTGAAGGTGGTGCCCGGGTACCGCCTCATGAACCGTCAATGAAGGTAAAGTATAAAGCGGTCTACTCGGTAGATTGTAAGTGTTGACCCAATAATAACCCGGTGAGGTACTGCTAGCAGTTGTCCCTACATACCTACCACCCGTATATTTTGGTGCTATGGAAGCTGGAACCGGGGCTACCCCATAAGGCTTGCGTGGCAGGGTCTTAAAATACTTTGGCAGCTGCGCATCCACACGCTTGGCCATGTCTCGGGCAATCATCAATAGCTGGGTAGGCGTTTTGGCATAAAATTGATCATCCGTCCTTAAAAACACAAGAAAATCCTCAAAACTGCCCTTAAATTTCAAATCCTCGATGATTTCTTCCATTTGGTCCTTAATTCTCGCTACTTCACTCAACCCTATTTCATGAATGTCCTCTGCGGTATATTGGTTGCTGGTGGTGTAATAATTAATCCTATTTTGATAATACACTGATCCATTGGGGGTTTCAGAAATACCTAAAGTCGCTCTGGTTTGAGGTAAATATTCTTTTTCAAAAAAAGATTTTATTCTGATAAATTCCGGAATCACTTTCGTTTCAATGGCCACTTTTGCCACGGTCAAAACAGAATCTTTTTGACGCTCGTTTAAATCATGGGGCAAATCATTAAATGGTGTATAAAAATAACTCTCTAGATAGTCCCCTACAATGTGGTCATCATAGGTGGATTCATAACCTTTAAATATAACCTTGGGCTGTGAGAGACCTTTGAGCAGTCCTTCTCTCAAGTTGATCAAATGCTGATCTACAAAATCAGGGATGGCATTTAATTTATTCAAATAGCGCTTCACCTCACCGTGATTGTTCAATGATCTTACTTCATAATTAAGATTACTATGAAACCCTGCATCGGATAATATGGGATTTAAATACTGTTCATATTCAAAAAAATCAATAATATCCTGAAGGACAAAAGACAACAGTTTTGCTGAAATAGCTTGAGTTTCGGTTAAATGCGTTGAACCTATTAAAGAGAGCTCTTGAAGTAGTCCTCGTGCAAATTCAGCCTCCTGTAGGTAGTAATTCTTAGTAAAAAGACCTAAGGGGTAAAGCTCTTGATCGTAGCCTTCGTGAGCTTCATAAGTCTTAATGAGGGTTTCAAGACGCTTGGTATTATCAATATCTTCAGCAGGACGACAACTTAAGGTGATCCCCAACAATATAAAAATGATAGATTTAAAAGTATTCATAGTTTTTCTAGTTGAATGTCCATACAAAAATTAGTTATTTTTTTTATTCTTGATACCATCAAATAGCGTTAATAATTCGAAAAGATAAACTTTCCATAGTCCTCATCATGGTTTCGATAGTTTTGTCAGGTTATACCTTACCACTCATAAAAAATATCCAGAAGAACCACATTACAATTGTTCAATTAGCTAATTTCAAAGAATTGAAATGATCTCCATCATACAGGGTTCACCAATTATTGAATGAAAAATTATCCGAAAACATAAATAAAAAATAAACGATTGCTATGCTATTAAAATTAAAGTATAAAAAAAATTCATTTCCCGTATTTCTTCTTACGTTTATTTTGGCCCTATCATCCTGTGATTCCTCAAAAACGGATAAAAAACAACGCCCTGAAGATAATAGATTCACTCAAGTAGTCCTCACCGAAGGTATGGATGAACCCATGGAAATGACCTTCCTACCTGATCATAAGATCTTAATTGTTGAAAGAAAAGGTGGGGTGAAAGTGCTCAATGAGGAAACCAAAGAAATAAAGTTGATTGCAACTATACCCGTAAATACCAAATATAAAAACAAAGAAGGTCAGGTTCGAGAAGCAGAAGAAGGTTTAATGGGTGTCATAGTCCATCCTGATTATGCCATTAATTCATGGGTCTATCTATATTATGCAGATCCAGACACACCTCAACACGTGCTGGCTCGATGGGTCTTAAAAGAAGACTCCTTATATGCCGCGTCTAAAACGATCCTGCTTAAGGTACCCACTCAAAGGGAAGAATGCTGCCACACTGGTGGCGGAATGGTCTTCGATAAAGAGGGCAATCTCTATCTGACTGTAGGGAATAATACGGTCAATCCAAGACAAGGATCATCAAATTTAGATGAACGGCCGGGTTATGAGAATTCAGATGATCAACGAGCACCAGGAAATACCAATGACCTACGAGGTAAAATACTACGTATTCATCCTGAAGCAGATGGTAGTTATACAATCCCAAAAGGAAATCTATTTGCTCCTGGTACGGACAAAACCAGACCCGAAATATACACTATGGGTCACAGAAATGCCTGGAGACCTTCTTTGGATTCAGAAACTGGGTATCTATATTGGGGTGAAGTAGGTCCCGATGCATCAAAGGATTCAATATGGGGTCCAAAGGGTTATGATGAATTCAATCAGGCCAAAGGTCCAGGATTCTTTGGTTGGCCCTATTTCATTGCAAATAATTTACCCTATAATCGTCATGACCACGTTTTAGAAACATATGGGGATCCTTATGATGTGAACCATCCAGTAAATGAATCAGTAAATAATACGGGCCTCCGTGACTTGCCTACACCTGTGGTACCCGCCTTAATTTATTATCCCTATGGTATTTCAGAAACCTTCCCATTAGTAGGTAGTTCAGGAAGAAGCGCTACTGGAGGACCTGTTTTCAGAAAAGCTGATTTTAAAAATGGAGAAAGACCCTTTTCGGGTTATTATGAAGGAAAATGGCTGATCACCGAGTTCATGAGGGGCTGGATAATGGCTATCACCATGGATGAAAATGGAGATTATCAATCAATGGAGCGTTTTCTTCCAAATGAGAACTTTAATAGTGCTATCGATATGGACTTTGGTCCAAGTGGAGATCTCTATGTGTTGGAATACGGAAGTGCTTGGTTCAAAGGAAATGACAATTCAAGGTTAATACGCATTGAATACAACGCTGGTAACAGAAGGCCCATGGTAGCCGCCTCAGTGAGCCAATCAGCGGGAAAGGTTCCTTTTACTGCTGTATTCTCTTCCTCCGGAACTACTGATTATGATAGTTATGATCTGGATAATCTTACATACCAATGGAACATTGTTTCTGAAAATGGCATTAATGAGACATTCAATACCGCTGATCCTAGCTTCACTTTTGATCAGGCGGGCATGTATCTTGTAACCCTCACTGTGACTGACACCAAAGGGGAGAAAAACAGTGCTTCCTTAGCAATCACAGCAGGCAATGCTGCTCCAGTAGTGAGTATTGAGTTTGATTCAAGAAACAAAAGTTTTTATTTCGACGAAAAAGAAATTGATTACCAAGTTTCGGTGAGTGACCCCGAAGATGGTAATAGTTCAAATAACGATATTAAAGCCGATGAAGTCGCCATTACGTTTGATTATGTACCAGCAGGATACGATCCTATCGAAATCGCAGCTAAACAAAGTGGTGCCGAGTCAATGGCTATTTTGAACATAGGTAAAAATCTCATCGAAAAAAATGACTGCAAGTCATGTCATCAATATGACCAGCCGTCCATAGGACCTAGTTATGAAGCCGTAGCTCAGAAATACGAAAATAATGAAACCAATACAGAACTTTTAATTGGTAAGATCATCAATGGCGGTAGTGGCGTTTGGGGAGAACACGGAATGAGTGCCCATCCACAACTAAGCAAAGAAGACGCGCATAAAATGGTTAGCTATATTTTAAGTATGCTTGACACCAAGCCAACTTTGAATGTATTACCGCTTATGGGTACGCTTAAGCCCGAAATACCAGAGGGTGAAACGCTAAATGGTGGCTATCTCTTTAGGGCATCATATACAGACAAAGGTGCTGGAGCAATTGAATCTTTGACAAGCGCCGCTTATATCGCCCTTAGAAATCCTTCCGTTGATCCTCAAATGTCCGACTATCGCCAAGGTGTGCAGCTTTTGACGACGCCTAGAATAAGTTTTTTCATGGTAGGTAACGATGCGCATATTGGATTTAGGGATATTGACTTGACTAACATTGAGCAGATAGACCTTTTCCTACAAGTATCGCCTAGATCTGGGGCTGTCGGCGGGTCGGTAGAAGTACATTTGGATGATCCCAATGGCCCCATCATAGGACAGACAGGAACCGTTTTTCCAAAAGACGTTGGATACGGCCGGCCAGAGAAGGGTGTAGACATGATCACATGGAGAAGAATGCGTGCGGCTCAGGCGCAAGCAATAATTCAACCCACAACTGGCACTCACAATCTGTATTTTGTTTTCAAAAATGAAACCGCTAGTGCCGATCAAATCCTAGTTCATATAGATGAAATATTATTCATGAATCATACCGCTGACCCTTTGGTAACCAATTAACGGCAATCCTTAAAGGTGTTCTCAGGATCCAAAAAGCGGTGCATTATCGCAGTCATTTGGTCCTGATGGTGCTGAACTAAAAAGCCGGTCGACGTCCTCAGATAAGGATTCGACCGGCTTTTCTATTTCGCTTCTTTTCTGCGCTCCCTTACTCAGGTTTTGGAAGCAATACTTTCCTAGACAATCGGTATTTACCTGTTTTCTTATCGATTTCTATCAATTTGACTTTGATTATCTCTCCGACTTCCATGACACCGTCCATCTTCTCTAGACGTTCCCATTTGATCTCAGAAATATGCAGTAACCCATCCTTTCCTGGCATGAATTCTACAAAGGCACCAAATGGCATAATTGATTTGACCTTACCTTCATAAACCTCACCCTCTTCTGGCATCGCTACGATTCCTTTAACCCAAGCGGCAGCTCTGTCTAATACATCTTTATTCACTGCAAAGATGCTAACCAAACCACCTTTCGGTGTTTCTTCAATAACCACTGTCGCTCCAGTTTCTCTTTGAATTTCTTGAACAACCTTACCTCCTGGTCCTATTACAGCGCCGATCATATCTCTTTCGATGTGAATAGAAATAAGTCTCGGTGCATTTGGTTTCATTTCTTCTCTAGGCGCAACTAGTGTTTCGGCGATTTTATCCAGAATATGAAGTCTTCCAAGACGAGCCTGCTCCAACGCTTTCTCTAGAATGTCATAAGATAAACCATCCACCTTGATGTCCATCTGACAGGCTGTGATACCCAGTTTTGTGCCCGTTACTTTAAAATCCATATCTCCTAAGTGATCTTCATCACCCAAGATATCTGAAAGCACCGAATAGCGAGAACCATCTTTTTCAGAAATCATTCCCATCGCAATTCCCGAAACAGGTCCTGAAATCTGAATTCCCCCATCCATCAAAGCCAAGGTACCTGCGCACACTGTAGCCATTGAAGATGATCCATTAGATTCCAAAATATCAGACACAATCCGAATGGTATAAGGACTATCTTTTGGAAGGACTGCCTTTAAAGCTCTCATTGCCAAATTTCCATGACCTACTTCCCTTCTACCTGGCCCTCTATTTGGTCTCACTTCTCCTGTAGAAAAACCAGGGAAATTGTAATGCAAAATGAATTTGTTATAACCTGAATGCATGGCACTGTCAATCATTTGCTCATCCTGCTTTGATCCTAAGGTCAAAGAAGTTAAAGATTGCGTCTCTCCACGTGTGAATACAGCAGATCCATGTGCCCCAGGCAAATAATCTACTTCACTCCATATAGGCCTGATTTCATCTAATTTTCTTCCATCCAGCCTGATGCTGGTATCCATCACGCAATTTCGCACTGCGTCTTTTTGAACATCATGGTAATACTTACCGATAAGGAAGGAATCATAGGTATGATCTTCGGGTAAGCTTTCAATAAAGTCTTTAGAGATCGCGTCAAACTTTTCTTTTCTCAAATCCTTATTAGCAATACCTTCTTTGGCCACTGCATAACATTTGTCATAGCATTGTGCTTTGATCAAAGCATTGAGCGATTCATCGTTTTTTTCGTGATTGTAAGTTCGCTTTTCAGTAGCTCCGACCTCCTGTGCTAATTCCGTCTGTGCGATACACTGCAACTTTATAGCTTCATGAGCTACTTTTATTGCTTCTAACATTTCGGCCTCCTGTACTTCCTGACATTCTCCCTCTACCATCATGATGTTGTCAGCAGAGCCTGCGACTATCATCTCCAAATTGGCATTTTTGAGTTCGTCTAGTGTAGGATTAACAATATAAGCGCCATCTATTTTGGCAACTTGAACCTCAGAAATTGGACCGTTAAATGGGATATTAGATACAGCAATTGCTGCTGACGCCGCCAAAGCTGCGTAAGCTACGGGCATGATCTGCGGATCTGCGGATATTAAGCTGATCATTACTTGTGTATCGGCATGATAATCATCCGGAAATAAGGGCCTCAAAGCTCTATCTACAAGTCTACATATCAATATTTCATAATCAGAAAGCCTACTTTCGCGTTTTAAAAATCCTCCTGGGATTTTTCCTGCTGCAGCAAACTTCTCTTGATAATCAACCGATAATGGAAGAAAATCAACGTTGTCTCCCGCTTCTTTTTTTGAAACTACCGTAGCCAGTAGCATCATGTTACCAACTTTAACTACAGCAGAACCATCTGCTTGTTTAGCCAACTTACCGGTTTCAATGGTCACCGAAGTACCATTGGGCAATAAAAATGTTTTTTGCTTAAATGATGGAAGCATGTGTCTCTTTTAAGGATTAAAAAAATGAAAAATAGGGACCCCGACAGAATCCCTATTTGCAAAAATCTTACTTTCTTATATTAAGCTTGGCTATAATTACTCTGTATCGCTCAATTTCATTCTTGTACAAGAAATCTAGAAGTCTTCTTCTTTTTCCAACTAATTTCAACAAACCCATGCGAGTTGAATGATCTTTTTTATTCACCTTAAGATGACCTGTGAGGTGATTAATTCGGTAAGTAAACAATGCAATTTGAGACTCTGACGTACCAGTGTCTTGCTTGCTCTCACCATATGTTACGAAAAACTCTTGTTTTTTCTCTGCTGTTAAATACATCTATAATAAATTATCTTTTCTTAACGCCTAATATCTACGAAACGCAAATTTAATAAGAGTAAACGTTAATACAAATCATTTATAACTTTATTTAGAAGATATCTTGTGTCTAAACTTATCCAATACCACTCTATAAAAATCAGCATCAAATAAGCGGGCATCCACCCTAGCCTGCCTTAAAAAAAATAAACCAATAGGTAGCAGTATGATATCCGCAGACCAAACAGCATAAGCACCGTCTATGAATCCTGCCTTGGCCCATTTCTCACTTAATATTGTCACTACATAATAGATGATAAAAAAGAAAATAGAAATAATCACCGGAACGCCCAACCCTCCTTTTTTAATAATGGCTCCTAAAGGAGCGCCAATTAAAAACATCACGATGCAAGCTAAGGCCTGACTATATTTCTTATATTTTTCAATTTTATATCGATCCGTTTCCAATCTTAAATTTTCCATTCTGGATTTGCTGCTAGATACACTTACCTTATGTGTTCTTGACTGCGACAAGGCCCACTGGACTATTAATGATTTCTGGCGGTTCGAAATAAATAGGGAGTCAAAATCTGATAACTCCATAAATCCAATTTGACTCATTCGATTTTCTGGCAATAAGTAATTGCCTCCCCTATTTTTAATGGCTTCTTGTCTTGTGGTAAGTGGCTTGTCTTCGATTACCAAACTATCCCAAGAAAACGCACTAATCAAATTGGCCCTTCCAATCGTATCCTTATCTACTACAAAAAAAGCACTGTCATACATTGTGGAGTCGCTTTGAATGCTATCTGATTTAATTTTTTCCGCACCATAATCAGCCCTACCAAAACGATGATACAAATAGTCTTTTGCGATCTTAAAATTGCCACTAACAACTAAATTTTGTTCTATAATCAAAGAATCTATATCTACTGTCAATTCAGAGATATTTTTCATTTGACGATTATTTTGAAAATATTCCTCTTGCGTGCGTTTTAAATCAAAAGAAGATAAACTAAAAACCATTTCCAATCTATCAAATCCAGTACGCTGAAACTGATCGACTTTATTACTTTTAGTTGGTTCTTGATAAAAATAATTTCCCTTATAAAGCTCCAACTTCAGGAAGTTATCGTCGTGAATGGTATACATCCTACATGAATCTGCAATAATGAGAAAATTATTACCCTCCTTCTTGGTGTGATCATAGATCATCACATCCTTTAATGATTTATTATCACTGAATTTTTCATTGGCCTTAATACTATAATTAGGGATGCCATTGTAGAAGACGCCTTTTTTAATATCAAGTGCCGGTTTTTTATGCTTAATATCATAAAGCAAGCTGTAAGCCTTCAGATTAGCCGCAGGCACGACATAATCGTTAAAAAAAAAGGCACCAAAAGACAAAACAACAACAAAGCAAAAAATAGGCAGCAACACTCCGGTAAGTGAAATTCCTGCGCTTTTGATAGCAGAAAGCTCGAAATTCTCTCCCAAATTACCGAAAGTCATCAAGGAAGATACCAAAACGCCCAAGGGCAAGGCAACTTGAAGCATGTTCAAACTGAAATAGAAAATAAGTTCACCAAAAACCATAAAGCCCAAATCTTTTCCGACAAAATCGTCAAAATATTTGAGCATGTACTGAACCAGTAAAATAAAGGTAGCAACGACAGTAGTAAGTACAAAAGGCCCAAAAAATGATTTGAGCATTAATTTATCAAGTCGTAACATCGTTCATCTAGCGATAAAACAGAGAAATAAGTGACGCGATAATAAAAAATCAGCCTCCAACTATTTCTTTCAAATCATGAATCAAACCCTTCCATAGATCGGACGTTTCATTATTGTCGATGTCCGAATAATCCGTAATGCTGATGTAAACTTCTTGAGTTAATTCATTCATTTCCAATTTAATTTCAATATAATTAGGGTCATCATCCCCAGGCACTTCAAATTCAAACTTAATATGGTGATTGGCCTTAATTGAAACAATTTTTGCTCGATTCAGCTCGCCGTCCCACAACATAGAATAGACCTTATCCTCATTGATATTGACATCATCTGCAAACCACTGAGAAAGCCCAGAAGCAGTACTGATATAAGGAAACAACATCTTTCTCGAAGCGTTGATACTGTACTCTCCTAAAAACTTACTTTTCTCCATATATAAAACTTTTTAGACAAGGTAATAAAAAAAAAATCCTAGATCACAATTAATGATAATTTGTTGTTAATTTGCGCTTCTTTTCTAACAAAGAACATCTATAAAAATGGCGAGGTAGCTCAGTTGGTTAGAGCACCGGATTCATAACCCGGAGGTCAGGGGTTCAACTCCCCTCCTCGCTACTAATATAACCATATTCATAAATTACCACGACCTCGTTAACAAAAAATAACAATAATTGTTTATTTTTGATAATAGCGCTTTCAATGGGTAGTCATTATTGCCCACTACTGAAACAAAGTTAGTTGGCTCTACTTCCATATCCCTTTTAATCTAGCTCCATTATCAATATTTCCCATCGCTCAGTAAGTGATACTACTTGGGCTTTGGCTTGCTCACAATCTCTATTGATTGCTGTTAATTTTTCCAAATCTTGGTAAATCTCAGGTGCTCCCATGGCTTCCTCCAAATTTTTAATCAAGGTTTCTTGCGCTTGGATTTCTTGTTCTATTGCCGCAATGTCACTTTTTGAAACAGTCTCTAATTTGGGCTTCACTAATTTGGTTTTTTCTTTTTCTTTTTCTTTTTCAGGCAGCGACAAACGTTTCTCTGGACGCACTCGCTGACTCATCCACCATTCATATTCATCGTACGTACCTGGATATTCTTTTAACTCTTGATCTTCAATCCACCAAATCTTATTGGCCACTTGCTTGATGAAATGACGATCATGAGAAACTGCCAAAAAGGTGCCTTCATACTGTTGAAGTGCCTGCACCAAAATACCGACAGAAAGCATGTCCAAGTGGTTGGTTGGCTCATCCAATAATAAGAAATTCGCTTCAGAAATCAGTGCTTTAGCCAAGGCTACTCGAGATTTTTCACCCCCAGAAAGCACCTTTATTTTTTTAAATACTTCCTCACCACTGAAAAGGAAACAACCTAAAACACCACGTAACTCCTGTTCCGACTTTCCCGTTCCTTCCTGTTTCAATTCTTCGACTAAGTCATTATTGATATTGAGTGCCTCTAATTGATGTTGGGCATAAAAAGACATCATCACATTATGTCCTGTTTCAAGTTTTCCCCGATGTGGCTCAACCCCTGCGATAATGCGCAAAACGGTTGATTTTCCCTTTCCATTTGCCCCAATCAAAGCGATTTTGTCGCCTCGCTCAATACCCAAGGTGGCATCTTTTAAAATATCCAAATTACCATAGGATTTACTAATGTCTTCGAGTCTTTTGACATGACGACCAGAGGAAGTCCTGAAATTGAATTTAAAATTGACCTGCATGTTCTCATCCACGACCGCATCAATTCGATCCATTTTTTGCAATTGCTTAAATTTGGACTGGGCCTGCTTGGCCTTGCTCGCTTTGGCTTTAAATCGCTCAATGAACCGCTCTGCCTCCTTTATTTTCTGTTGTTGATTTTCAAAAGCATTTTGCTGGACCTCATTACGAAGTTCTTTTTCCTCAAGATAAAAATCATAATTGCCTGGGTAGACATTTAATTTACCAGAATACACCTCCACTATCTTATTGACCGTACTATTGAGAAACGTACGATCGTGAGAGACAATAATATAAGCCCCTTCATAGCTTTGTAAATATGATTCAATCCACTGAATGGAAGGTAAATCCAAGTGGTTAGTAGGCTCATCTAACATCAATAATGACGGCTTCTCCAAAAGAAGTTTCGCGAGCATTACGCGCATACGCCATCCTCCGGAAAATTCCCTTAGCGGTCGTTTTAAATCTGTGGTTTTAAAACCTATTCCTTCTAGTAATTCCTCTGCTTTCGATTGAATAGTATAACCGTCAACCGCCTCAAACCGCTCTTGTAATAGAGACAAACGCTCTAATAATTTATCGGTATAGTTTCGTTCCATCTCCTTGAGAACCCCATCAATTTGATGTTGAAGATCTAGGGCCTCCTGAAAAGCCTGCATGGCAACTTCGAGAATGGGTTCATCACTTTGGTAGGAAAGCAAATCCTGATTCAGAAACCCTATGGTACTACTTTTGCTTTTAGAAATATTACCCGAGGCGAGCTCAATATCCCCTACCAACATCTTTAATAAGGTCGATTTTCCAGTACCATTAAGGCCAATTAGCCCTATTTTGTCCTTAGGGGTAATGAACAAGGAGGCGTCCTCATACAATACACGCTCTCCTAGGTAATAACTTAAATTATCAATACTTATCATGAATATTCAAAATCTAAAACGAGTGAGGATCCGTTAATCTTGGACCCTTTTCATCTTTTCAAAGCGCAAAATTAACCCTTTAAAGTTGTAACTGAAATATGATGGGTTAAAACAGAAAATTTTATCGGGTCTTTTGTTGCGAATGAACCCATTTTCAATTTAAGATCTTTCATTGTTTTCACCTGATATACCTGACCATTAATCGTAGACTATCTGACTTGGGCACATCAAAAAACATCGCCAAAAACCCATATCCTCTATTCCTATAAATGCTTAGCTAAATTCCTTTTTATCAAAAAAAGGATTGATAAAATAAGCCCATCACAACGTACGTAGCTAATTTATAAATACCTCAATTAGTTCAGTTAAATTCTATCTATTTTTTAAATAAACGTATAGGCCCAATAGATCAATAGCCCCTGAATAGGGAGTCGGATCAACGTAGGGATAATATATTTTCCCTTCCTGACAGCTAGTTGAAAATGGTAAATATTGGCAGGGAAAACGGCCATAAGTAAAGTGATAACCCCCATCGCCGCCAAAGACCTAGTTTCGCTAAATGGTAAGGCAATCGCGAGCATTAATTCAATGAATCCCACTATCCTGTTGATTTTCTCAGGGAAAAGCACCCACTTAGGGGTGATTTTAAGGAAGAATTCCGGACTCCGAAAATGACTTATTCCCGCAACAAAATAAAGAAGAGACATCAAGGAAAGTGAAAGTATTTGAGATAATGGCATAGGGAATTTAACTATGATATAAATATTCAATAACTAACAACGTACAATTAATAATATGATTATAGCAAGGACGATAATTTGTTTTACTGAACAGGTTGACATCCCTTATTATTGACTTATCATAACGAGTGATGGCCCCTTCAAAAGCTGTAAAAAACCGTCTTGGTTTTAATAAAAATCTATTACTGACGCGATTACACTTAATCCTCGCCGGAAAATTGATGGGATAATTAAGATTCACAAAATATCAATTAAATACGGCAAAACGTAATCAAACCATTAAAGGTATTAAAAATGATATCACAACTTATCACGGGGAGCTTCCGATCTAATCATAAGCATAAAAGCTATATAATATATCTTCTGCCTCTTCTATATTACCTTCATTAAAGCCAATTGATATAAATAAATTGGTAGAACTTTCTATGTCCATAAGTAAGGCTATAAAGACATAATCGAAAGGATAATCGCGGGGTACTGAAAGTAAATAGTACCCATTAAAGTCATCAATCTCGATATAATCATTCTTGACAATTTCATTTCCTTCATTGTACTCCAAATCGTCGGCTAGATCTAAAATGACATCCTCGATATTATCTTCATTAAGATCTTCATCGAACCATGGCTCAATATGGACAAATATTTCGGCATCACTGCTGATTGCAGAAAACTGGTCGCCATTATTTTCAGAAACATTAAAATCGCCTGCGACTTCAAAGCCTATTTCGTAATAATCCCACTCATATCGCTGTGAATAAGAGCTATAACTGATTATACAAAAAACATGCGTAAGTATTACGTTCAATAATAGTCTCTTCATTTTTGTTTTTATTTATTATTTGACACACAACTTGACTTTTTTCGGAACAATAATTTATAAAAATAAATTCCCTTATCAGAACACTGTATGACATGCTACTTCAATTGAAGTAATTTGATTTAGATATAATACTCAGTTCGAACAGAAATACGTTAATTACAAAATGATAATTAAATGAATTTTCTTTACCCTATTTCCCGGATATTTTTTTTATCGTTATTGACATCAATCAAGTCAATAATAATCATGATCTCGGGGGCAATGCCCAGTGATTTCTACCAAAAATTATATATTTTTTTGTCTACCGAGCAAACAGATAAGCTAACCAGCAATAAATAAACTTTGATGAAAAATAACTAACCGCCTGGTCAGCTATCTGTTTGGAGATCTACTTCCCAAGGAAACAAAATGTAATAACAAAGTAATCTCGGCATATGCCGAGATTGGTCCTGAATATAAACTTTTAGAACCAAGAAATTTAATTTCGGATAGGCACCCTTATTGATTTTGACCTGATTCCATAGACGGCGACCTATAATTTAATTTTGCAATCAATTATTGTTTAGTTTTGAAAAAAAAATAAATTATGAAAAATTTGGTTGTCATCGGCTTAGCCCTAGCACTAAATGCTTGCGCAAGTACCCAAAAACAAGTTATAAAAGCCAAGAGGACCTTACCTCCACCATGGGTTTATTCCTGGATTCGTTAATAATGCCTGATGGCTTCAACATTGAGGTGTATGCAAGGGTGAACAATGCGAGATCAATGGCAATGAGTCCAAATGGGACATTGTTTGTTGGAAACCGTAAAGGAGGTGCCGTTTATGCTGTTCAAGATAGAAATAAAGACCACAAAGCGGATACCCTTTACACGATTGCTGAAAATTTAAACCAGCCCAATGGTGTTGCTTTCAAAGATGGAGTGCTGTACGTCGCTGAAATTGATAAGCTATGGAGATATGATGACATAGAAGCTCATTTTGATGATCCCGTTCCAACATTGGTATATGATGACTTTCCTAAAGACAGTCATCACGGACCCAAGTTCATAGCTTTCGGACCGGATGGTAAGCTCTACGTGCCGGTAGGAGCACCTTGCAACGTATGCGAAACCAAGCCCGACACCTATTATGCATCCATTATCAAAATGGATACTGATGGCTCTCACAGAGAGGTCGTTGCCAGAGGCGTTCGGAACACTGTCGGACTAGCTTGGCATCCGATCACCGGTGAACTTTGGTTTACCGACAACGGCAGAGACATGCTTGGTGATGATATCCCACCCTGCGAATTAAATCGTCTTACTGTTGAAGGTGAGCATTTTGGATTTCCATACTGCCACGCTGGAGAAATCCTGGATCCTGAATTTGGAATTGGAAAAAATTGTGCGGATTACACTGCACCTGTCATGAAGCTCAATGCACACGTTGCACCTTTAGGACTTAACTTTTATACTGGTGATATGTTTCCTGCATCGTATAAAAACAAAATTATCATTCCAGAACATGGCAGCTGGAATCGTTCTGACGATGCAGGTCATTCAGGACACTTGCTGTCAATTGTAACGGAAGAAAATGGCGTTGGTGTGGCCTATGAGACTTTTGTTGAAGGTTTCCTTAATAAAAATAGCAACACTTCATGGGGAAGGCCTGTAGCCGTTCTAGTGTTAGATGATGGATCTGTTTTGATCTCGGATGATAAAAGTGGTACGATTTACCGTATGACTTATCAAACCAACTAAGAAAAGCTATCTTAATAGCCTCCAATGATACGTGACCATAAAATTCGCATAAATACTTGATAGAATTAAGGAATATAAGTAAGGCTTACCGACAAACTAAGGTACTTGTAAATGTTACAGGTACTATAAAAAAAGGATCTCTGGTTGCCATTGTAGGAATGAGTGGTTCTGGAAAAACCACCCTACTCAAAATAATTGCTGGACTATTGGAGCCCGATCTCGGGACCATCTATTTTCAAAATAAAAAATTAGAAGGACCTAAAAGTAAACTGGTTCCCGGACATGAGGAAATAAATTTTGTCTTTCAGGATTTTGCGCTTAAACTAAATATGTCTGTTGAGGAAAATCTAAATTACGCCTTATTAGGCTATCAAGAAGATTACAAAAAAAAGCGAGTCGATGATCTGATCGCCCTTTGTGGACTCGAAGAACTTCGTAAACACCAACCGCAAGAGCTTTCAGGAGGTCAAAAACAACGAGTAGCTTTTTCAAGAGCCTTGGCTAGCGAACCAGCAGTGATTCTAATGGATGAGCCTTTTAGCAACTTGGATCCTCTGACCAAACAGAGCCTGCTTATCGAAACTAAAGCACTTGCCAAAATAACCAATACCACCATTATCTTAGTGACCCATGACACCCGCGATGCCATGGAAATCGCAGATGAAATATGGGTACTTCAGGATGGCATCATTATCCAAAAAGGACGGCCTAAAGAAATCCATCAAAAACCTGCAAGCGCTGCCGTAGGACGGCTTTTTGGAATTATTAATCTCCTCAATGTGGCGCAAAGTCAGCGGCTTTTTCAAATAAATCAGGCCACTGGTATCTGGATGGGAGATGTCTACATTAGCAAAACGGGTCCTATCCAAGGGCTAATCAAAGACGTTATTTTTTACGGGACCAGTCACAAATTGATCATTGAAATTGAGGAGGGTCTTCAGTTAATTGCATTGGATGTCCAGAAGGAACTTAAAAAGGGTCATCGGATTCAACTTTCGGTCGCCACTGACAAAATCATTCTGTTTTAATCTATAAAAATGGTATGAATCTGAAATATTCGAAGATCACAAGACCCATTAAGTACTCATTGATCAGTTTATTTGGTGCGCTCGTTCTAGCTTGTCACACGCCTGAAGGTAATAAACAAGTAGGCTGGGACCACTACTCCCAAATTCAAGATACTTCCGTTAAAAAAATCTTACTTAAAGCCATATCAAGAGCCGGAGGATTGAATAAATGGAAAAAACTCAAGAAATTGACCTATCAAAAACATGGCACACTGTTTTTGCCTGACGGCTCTGTGGAATCAGCCAATATTCAGCTTCATCAATATACTTTTGATCCTTATTTTTCTGCCGAAATTACCTGGCGCGAAAACAATAATGACTATCGCATATTGTACCGAAGTGATAGCGCTCAACAATTTGAAAATGGCATCCTTAGTGACAAAGATCCTTCTCAAAGCGTAATGAGTGCCCTTTACGTGATCGGAATGCCCTTTAAACTACTGGACGAAGGGGTAAAACTTACTTTTCTAGGACACGATACGTTAAGAAATGGCCAGTCGGTTGATGTCATAAAAGCCAGTTATGATCCAATTAACAATCAAAATCATTCAACACAAGAAGATTGGTACTATTATTTTAATAGAAAAACAGGTGACTTTTCGGGAGCTCTAGTCTATCACCCACCTACCTACGCCTATATTGAAAACATCACCTTCAAGGATGACTTACCGATACGGTTTTTTGATCATCGGCAATCCTTTAGAACGGATGCCCATCGCAATATTGAATTCTTGCGAGCCGAATTTTATTATACTGACTATGAATTGGTTTTAGCAAATTAAATCGCCAATAAATAAGTTAAACCTCATTTTAACATCCAAGGAATGTTCAGTAGTTCGAGGAAATTATAAGCAAATAAAGTGCAAATAACCTCGTTTTACATCAAAATCATGGGATGGCTATATGATTATCCTAACCTTTCAAAACCTGCTTAAATTCGACAAAATCTATACCAATAGATTGATAGGTTTCTTTTTTATCAGCTAATGGTTTTGACTTTTCTTGAAAATCAACAGCACCTCCCAATGCCTGATTTACGACATCCAAAAACTTCACAGGATGAGCAGTTTCCAAGAAAATACCATGTTCTCCAGGCGCAAGCAGCGTACTGAGTGCCGCATAACCAATGGCGCCGTGTGGATCTAATAAATAGCCAAACTGCTCATAACAATCCTTAATTGTTGATAAAATAGCGTCGTCGCCCACATAATATCCAGAAAGTCGCTTGGTCATGTCCGAATGATGGTACTTAAACAATTCTAACATCCTTACAAAATTACTTGGTGATCCAACATCCATGGCATTGGCATAGGTCTGAATGGATGGTTTGGATGCATAAATTCCTGTCGTCAAATAATCGGGAACGACCTTATTTTGATTTGTGGCTGCTATAAATTTTTTGATAGGAAGTCCCATTGCCCATGCCCACAAACCTGCAGTAAGGTTTCCATAATTTCCTGATGGTACACAGAAAACTTGATCGTTTGAATCCACCTGTTGCATGGCATAAAAATAATAAAAGGACTGCGGAATCAGTCTTGCTATATTAATTGAATTGGCCGAAGACAAATTAAGTTCTTGAGATAATTCCTGATCTAAAAACGCCTGCTTTACCAGATACTGACAATCATCAAAGGTCCCTGCTACTTCATAAGCCGAGACGTTTCCTCCCCAGGTTGTCAATTGCCTTTGCTGAATATCGCTAACTTTACCTTTTGGATATAAAATCTTTACCCTAATACCCGGTAGATTATAAAAACCAGCAGCCACGGCACCGCCTGTATCACCAGATGTGGCTACCAAAATTGTAACCTCTCGATTTGATTGTTCGATGAAGTAAGCCATGCAGCGCGACAGAAAGCGCGCCCCTACATCTTTAAATGCCCACGTAGGGCCATGGTACAATTCCAAACTCGAAATATGATCGGTTATCTTCACTAAAGGGATGTCAAAATCAATGGTCTCCGATACAATTTGCGCTAAACGGGGCATGGGTATCTCGTCTCCAATGAATTTTGAAGCAATCATCAATCCAATTTCAGTTTTGGAGAGATGATTCAAGTTTTTTATCCAATCTGGATCCAGTCGGGGCAATATTTGCGGATAAAATAAGCCATTGTCTGGTGGTAGACTTTTAAAAACAGCCTGCTCGAAATTGACTTTATAAGATGGGTTATTGGTAGAATAAAACTGCATATTAATCTAAAATAATAGCTCCAGATGGATTGATATCAGACACAAAGGCTATTACCTCAATGTCATGAGAATGATAATATTTTTTGGCATTCCAAACAATTTCCTGAGTATTTTCATTACCTCTCAAAAAGCAAAACATACTCGGTCCTGATCCCGAAATACTGTAGCCCAGCGCACCGTTTTTCAGGGCCATTTTTTTCATTTCTTGAAAAAAGGGTATCAAAATACTCCTTACAGGTTCTACGATGACATCTTCTAGTGATTTTCCAATGCGATCATAATCTTCCAAAATTAAACCTGAAACTAATCCGGCAACATTGCCCCATTGCCTGACTGCATCTGATAGCTTCACCTCTGATTTCAGCATTCTCTTCGCGTCACTGGTCTTGACCTCTACTTGCGGGAAAATAACCACCACTTTCAATTCACTTGGATAAGGAATATTGAATACATCTAATGGTTGGCAGCTCCTCACAACCGTAAAACCGCCCAAAATACTCGGGGTCACATTGTCTGCATGCGCTTTTGTTGAAGCCATCTTCTCTCCCGCCATGGCGTATGAAATAAGCTCCTGCTTGGTTTTGGGAGTACCTAATAATTGATTAGCTGCAAAAACAGCCGCGGCCGCGCTAGAAGCACTAGACCCTAATCCACTACCGGATGAAATGTTTTTTTTGATCCTTAAGTCAAATCCTTTTCGAAGTCCCAGGTCATCTAGCAAGGCACTAATGGCGACTGTCGACACATTTCGTGTAGGGTCCATAGGTAAGCCAGAAACCCCTTCAATAGAAGTAATCACCAGCTTTTCATCTTTTCTTCGAGTCAAAATAAGTTCATCACCATAACCTTGCAAGGCAAATCCTAGGACATCGTAACCGCAACCGACATTAGCAACGGTAGCGGGTGCAAAAACTTTAATTGATTCCATGGCACATTATTGTTGTGTATTGGCAGCTCGCATTACGTCGGCAAAGATACCTGACGCTGTGACTTGTGCTCCTGCTCCTGCTCCTTTAATTATTAATGGTTGCTGGGGATAGCGATCTGTGTAAAAAAGTACAATATTATCTTTACCTTCCAATTGATAGAATGGATGCTCATTATTGACCTGAGAAAGACCTGTTGACAATTGTTTGTTTTCAAATATTGCCACATACCTCAGTTTGCTTTGCTGCTTGACTGCGGCTTGGTAAAGAGCCACGAAATGAGCCTCCTCTGCTGCTAATTTGGTGTAAAATTCGATCTCATTATTGGTGATTACGCAACTTTCTGGTAAAAATGACTTGCCTGACACTTCATCCATTTCAAATACATAGCCACTCTCTCTTGCCAAAATTAAAATTTTTCGCATCACATCTGCTCCCGAAAGATCCAATCTTGGGTCAGGCTCAGTATAGCCGGCCTCTTTAGCTTTTTTAACAATTTCTACAAAAGGGATACTGGTATCATAATGGTTAAAAATAAAGTTCAATGTGCCCGAAAGCACAGCCTCTATTTTATGAATACGGTCACCACTTTGGACCAAATCGCTTAAGGTAGAAAGTACCGGAAGACCTGCACCTACATTGGTTTCAAATAAAAATTGTGCTTTATATTTCCTTGAAAGTGCCTTCAATAAAGCATAATGCGCAAAGGTTTTCGTCGCTGCTATTTTATTAGGTGTCACAATAGAAATACTTTGCTTTAAAACCGCAGGATAGACGTCAGAAACTATCTCAGAAGCGGTTATATCAACAAAAATACTGTTTCTAAGATTCAACGCTATCATATTTTTCAAAAACAACTCTTGATCAAATGATTCACTGTACTCCAACCCATCAATCAATACCAGCGGATTGATCCCCGCATCATCAAACAACATCTTTCTCGAATTGGCAGCGCCAATGATCTCAAGGCTAATATTAAATTTATCTAATAAATATTTGTTCTGACTGGCAATTTGCTCCAAAAAAGCCTTCCCTACATTCCCCAGTCCAATAATGAATAAATTAACTTTTTTGATTTCATCATCAAAAAACGACTCATGTAAGGCATTGACGGCTTTCTTTAAATGTTTTTTCTCAATCACTACCGTGATATTTCGCTCAGAAGAACCCTGAGCAATGGCCTTAATATTAACCCCATTTTTACCAAGCGTATTAAACATCTGTCCACTGATGCCTACTTGATTTTTCATATTGGAACCCACTAATGCAACTATGGACAAATCGTTCTCAATTTCAATTGCATTGACTTTGCCTAAACGAATTTCATTTTCAAAAGCCGTGTTAATAACAGTAGCAGCATCTAATACATTAGAAGAAGAAATACCTACACAAATGGTATGTTCGGAGGAAGCCTGCGTGATGATAATGACACTGATGTTTTTTTGTGCCAGCGCATGAAAAAGTCTCGCTGAAAAATTGGGTATCCCCACCATACTACTCCCGCTTAAATTCAATAGACTGACCTCATCGATCGAAGAGATTCCACGAATGATACTCGTATCCTCCCAATAGCTTGTAATCTGGGTGCCCTCATCACGTAAATCAAAAGTGTTCTTTATTTCGATGGGTATGTTTTGCTCCAAGGCTGGTTGAATGGTTGGTGGGTAGATCACCCTGGCACCAAAATGAGAAAGCTCTAGCGCTTCTTCGTACGACAAGTGGGAAATTACGCGTGCATTAGGTACTAATCGAGGATCTGCTGTCATCAGGCCACTCACATTTGACCAGATCTCCAGTCGAGATACACGGAAAAAATTGGCAAAAAGGGCCGCCGTATAATCGGACCCTCCACGACCCAAAGTGGTAAAATCTCCTTCTAATGTCCCCGCAATAAATCCAGGACAAATGGTGATTTTTTTTAATTTTAAAACGATTTTTTGCGCTTTTTCTTTGGATAGCTGCATAATAACTATCCCAGTACCAAAACTATTTGTACACGTAATTATTTTTGTTGGATCGAGGTAGTCAAGGTCAACGGTCAATCCGGCCATATATTTATAAATAATTAAGGAGGATAATCGCTCCCCCATACCCCAGACATAGTCCCTTGATTTGAGGCTATTTTCTCTGAGTAAGTAGATACCTTTCAGTACATCTTCAAGCTCATTGATCAATAACTTAACTGCACCGATTACCCCACTCTGTTGCTTTACGGGAATCAACTCTTTGGTGATGGCTAGGTGAATTTGCTCAATCTCAATGACCAATAATTCATAACTACTATCTCCCTTTTGAGCATATTGAGCAGCACGAGCCAATTTATCGGTAATGCCTCCAACCGCTGATACAACCACGAATAACTCATCAGATTGTACCTTTTTCATGAGGATTTCAGCCACAGTGCGAATACTCTGTGCGGTCCCCATGGAAGTACCTCCAAACTTGAGTACGATCATGGTTATTTATTCTTTATATACGCGATAATCCATTCTCCAACCAAAGACGTTGATTGACTTTTCCGGCCGGATGCAATATCTTCGGTGACGTATTCTTGTTCAATTGATTTTTCTACTGCTTCTCTAATCAGTGCTGATTCTTTTGTGAGCTTAAAAGCATACTCAAACATCATGGCTGCAGAAAGAATGGTTGCCAACGGATTAGCAATGTTTTTACCTGCTGCCTGTGGGTATGACCCATGAATAGGCTCAAAAACAGAAGTGTGAACTCCCACGGATGCAGAAGGTAACAATCCCATAGAACCACTAATCACACTAGCCTCATCGGTCAGGATGTCTCCAAACATATTTTCAGTCACCATCACATCAAAATCTTTTGGCCACTGAATAATCCGCATGGCAGCATTATCCACCAACAAGTATTCTACTTGAATATCAGGATAATTTGGCGCCATTTCTTGAGCCACCTGACGCCATAAACGCGAAGTGGCCAGCACATTAGCCTTGTCTACTACTGTCAATTTCTTCCTTCGCTTACCAGCAAATTCAAATGCCAATTCAAGAATACGCACAATTTCAGCCCTCGTATATACGCAAGTATCGTAGGCCGTATTTCCATCTTCAGACCTTCCCTGAGGCTTTCCAAAATAAATCCCCCCTGTAAGCTCCCTAATACAAACAAAATCCACTCCGTCCACTAGCTCCGCACGTAAAGGCGACTTGTGAATCAATGACTTGAACGTAGTTAAAGGTCTGATATTGGCATACAATCCTAACTTTTGACGCATGTCAAGAAGTCCTTGCTCAGGCCTTACTTTTGCAGAAGGGTCATTATCGTATTTAGGATCTCCAATGGCTCCAAACAAGACCGCATCCGATTTCATACACAACTCATGGGTTTCAGCAGGATAAGGATCTCCTACTGCCTCAATAGCTGCTGCACCCGTTAAGGCAAATTCATAAGAAAGTTCATGTGAAAATTTATCGGCGATTGCCTTTGTTACGTTCAATGCCTGCTCAATAATTTCTGGGCCAATTCCATCTCCAGGAAGGACTGCAATAGTTAGTTTCATAAAATTTTATGCTAAAGTACGTTGCGTTTGTAATTGCGTTAAAGGTGAGGTATTGTCCTCATGATGAATCAAATTCAACATCTTCTCTGTCGCCTTAATGGCAGAAAATGTTTGATCAGTATCTACCCCACGGGTTTTAAAGTCTCGATGCAACTGCCAAGTGATGGTCGTTTCACAAAGGGCGTCTGATTTGCCTCCCGGAGGGATGGAGACACTATAATCCAAGAGTAAAGGTAATTTTTTATTCAGGTCGTTGGTGTAAATTTTGGTCAAAGCATTCATAAAGGCATCATATTGACCATCACCTGAGGAACTTGACTCATACTCTTTTCCCTCTATTAACAAGGCCACTGAGGCTACTGGTCTTAATCCCTTGGCATGTGTTAAATTATAATTTATAATTTTGACACTCTGTTGGATTTCATCGAGATCTAGTACATCCGCCACTATATATGGCAAATCATCTAGGGTGATCTGTTCTTTCTTATCTCCCAATTGAATGACTCTTTCAGTAACCTTCTTTAAAGAAATATCATCAAGTTCAATTCCCAATTCGGCTAGATTTTTTTTCACATTGGCCTTTCCAGAAGTCTTGCCCAAAGCATAGCTACGTGAACGGCCAAATCGCTCAGGCAGGAGCACGTTAAAATACAAATTATCTTTACTATCCCCGTCTGCATGTACCCCACAAGTTTGCGTAAATACATTATCTCCAATAAGTGGTTTGTTCGCAGGAATTCGCAACCCAGAAAACGTTTCAACGAGCTTACTTATCCTGTAAATCTTATTTTCAACCACATTAGTTTCTACTTTGAGATGATCTCGAAGTACTGCTATGGTACTACTTAGGATGGCATTTCCTGCGCGCTCCCCCAAACCATTGACAGTGACATGTATACAATCCGCACCAGCCTTAACACCTTCTAACACGTTGGCAACAGCCAAATCGTAGTCATTGTGCGCATGGAAATCAAATTTTAGGGCTGGATAACGCGTGGTCATTTCTTTAACAAATAAATAAGTATTGGCAGGCGTCAAAATACCTAAGGTATCTGGAAGCATGAACCGATTTATATTGACCTGCTTGAGTGCATCCATCAAGAAAAAAACATACTCTTTGGATTGAGACATCCCATTAGACCAATCTTCCAAATACAGATTGACTTTAATACCTAAAGAATTGGCATAATCTATGGTTTCTATAAGTTCAGCGATATGTTCTTCGGGTGACTTCTTGAGTTGTCCTTTTAAATGTTTTAACGACCCCTTTGCCAATAAATTCATCACGCTCCCGCCAACTTCATGAATCCAGTGAACCGATTCATGACGGTCTACAAATCCAAGAATTTCAATTTTATCCAATTTTCCGGATCCCTTCGCCCATTGAATAATACGTTGAGCAGCCTTCTTTTCACCTTTCGAAACCCTTGCAGAGGCAATCTCCAGACGATCAACTTTCACTTCGTCCAGCAATATTTTGGCTAAACTCAGCTTTTCATTGTCTGTAAAAGAAACACCTGAAGTCTGCTCCCCATCTCTTAGGGTGGTATCTAATATTTGAACTTTCTCAAAGATCATATCATCGGTTGGATTCAAAAAATGAGATCTCTTTTTCCAGGCTTATCAGATAATCTATATCCTCATAACCATTTAGGAGACATTCCTTCTTATAGGGATTAATGTCAAAATCAAAAGAGCTCCCAGAAGCATCAAGCACGAAAGTTTGATTTTGTAAATCAATCGTAAAGGTAGCTTGTGGATTGTCTTCAATACTTGCAAATATCTGAACAAGTTCCGCCTGAGTCAATTGCACAGGAAGTAGTCCATTGTTCAATGCGTTACCTTTAAAAATATCAGCAAAAAAGCTTGACACTACCACCTTAAAACCATAATCGTAAATCGCCCAGGCGGCATGCTCCCTACTAGAACCGCTTCCGAAATTTTTACCTCCCACCAAAATTTGCCCAGCATATTTGGTTTGATTCAATGCAAAATTAACAATAGGCTTATTAGTTTTATCGTAACGCCAATCTCTGAACAAATTGTCTCCAAAACCCTTACGCTCTACCGCCTTTAAAAACCTTGCAGGAATGATCTGGTCCGTATCCACATTTTCAATGGATATGGGAACCGCTGAGGAGTTGATTTTTATAAATTTTTCAATGGGCATAATAGTAACCTTTTAATTCAAAAATTGTCTAGGATCTGTGATTTTTCCAGAAATCGCGCAAGCTGCTGCAACTAGTGGGCTCGCCAACAATGTGCGCGCACCGGGACCTTGACGGCCCTCAAAATTTCTGTTAGAGGTCGAAACTGCGTATTTACCTGTAGGAATTTTATCTTCATTCATCGCCAGACATGCTGAGCATCCCGGTTGACATAGTTCGAATCCCGCCGCTTCCAAAATAGCAACAAGTCCTTCTTCTTGGGCTTGGGCCTCAACTTGCTTAGATCCCGGAACAATCCACGCTGTAATATTTTGAGCTTTCTTTTTACCCTTAATGAAATGAGTGAACTCACGCAAATCTTCAATTCTTCCATTGGTACAACTTCCAACAAAAACAAAATCTACTGTCTTGCCTTCTAACTTATCACCCCCACTGAATCCCATATATTCTAACGACTTTTCGTAAGAGACTTTCTCACCTTCTTCAAGCGAAGAGGACAATGGGATGTAGCCGGTAATACTGGTACCCATTCCTGGATTGGTTCCAAAAGTAATCATAGGATCAATATCCTCAGCATTGAATGCGTATTCCTTATCAAATAAAGCGCCTTCGTCCGTCTTAAGTACCGACCATTTTTCCATAGCGTTTTCCCAATCCATTCCTTTTGGGGAAAATTCTCGTCCTTTTACATATTCAAAGGTAAGTTCATCAGGCGCAACGAGCCCACCTCTAGCTCCACTCTCAATACTCATATTGCACAAGGTCATTCTACCTTCCATTGAGAGGCTTTCAATAGCAGCCCCTGCATATTCAATAAAATGTCCTGTTCCACCACTAGTAGTGATTTTAGAAATAATATAAAGTGCGACATCCTTTGCTGTAACTCCTCTTTTAAGATGACCATCAATTTTGATGCGCATTTTTTTCGGCTTTGGTTGAAGAATACATTGTGTTCCTAACACCATTTCTACCTCGCTTGTGCCTATCCCAAAAGCAACGCAACCAAAAGCGCCGTGCGTTGAGGTATGACTATCTCCACAAACAATCGTCATACCCGGCTGGGTTAAACCCAATTCAGGTCCAATAACATGAACGATTCCTTGCCATTTGTGATTAAGTCCGTAAAGTGGAATGTTGTGTTTTTGACAGTTATCAATCAACATATCTACTTGGTTGCGACTCAGCGCATCCTTTATACTTAAATGCTGATTTTCGGTAGGTATATTGTGATCCGGAGTCGCAGTAGTCCTGTCGGGACATGCAACACCCAACCCTCTGCCGGCTAGACCTAAAAAAGCAACGGGACTAGTGACCTCATGAATATAATGTCGATCGATATATAATACACTTGGTCCGTTGTCTATTGACCTGACAGTATGACCGTCCCATATTTTATCAAATAACGTTGTCGGATGACCCATTTTTTTTAGTTTAAATTAGACTCTTTTACTTTCAATTATGGCGACATCAACATGTTGTATTTTGTTAATGGCATCCAAGTAAGCTTCAATCGCAGCAGTAATTAAATCTTCATGGGCAGAGAAGCCATGATGTACTTTACCGCCTTCATCTTTTAATTGTACATGGACCTTACCTAAGGCCAATGAGGTCCTGCTAAACGATTGAATCATGATTTCGTCGATAATCTCATTTCGATTAATAACAGATCTAATCGCATTTAAGGCAGCATCAATACCCCCGACACCAGCAGCTGAAGCTTCTATTATCTCTCCGGAGATGTCTAAATGAACGGTTGCAAAAGGTTCTAGATCTTTGCCAGTCGTAACCTTCAGTGACGCTAATTTTATTTGAATCTTATTGGCATCTACTTGCCCCACTAACTTTTCAAGATCCTCGTCAGTAATGTCCTTTTTGGTATCTGCCAATTCCAAAAATTGCTGATATACTATATCAACCTGATCATCAGTAATGGTATAACCCAAAATACGCAAGCGATGTTTAAGCGCCGCCCTGCCGCTCCTTGCCGTAAGCAAGATGGATGATTCTTGAACACCTACTTCTACAGGATCAATGATTTCATAATTTTCCCTCAATTTGAGTACACCATCTTGGTGAATTCCAGAGGAATGAGCAAACGCATTTCTTCCTACAATTGCCTTATTAGGCTGAACAGGCATATTCATTAAATTAGAAACTAGCCGACTAGTTTCATATATTCTCTTGGTATTGATGTTGGTTTCAATACCATAGTTTTTGTGACTTTTGAAGGTCATAACCACCTCCTCTAAACTTGTATTACCCGCACGTTCACCTATCCCATTGATAGTAACCTCGACCTGTCTAGCCCCGTTGATAATGCCCATCACAGAATTGGCTGTGGCCATACCCAAATCATTGTGACAATGTGTCGAGAGTATGGCCCTTTCAATTCCTCGAACATTCTCCATGAGGTATTTAATTTTGGCGCCATACATTTCAGGCAAACAATAACCGGTCGTATCTGGAATATTAATCACTGTGGCACCTGCCGCAATGACGGCCTCAATGACACGCGCAAGGTATTCGTTATCAGTTCTACCCGCATCTTCAGCATAAAACTCTACGTCCTCCACATATTTCTTGGCATACTTTACCGCGTGCACAGCCCTTTCTAACACTTTTTCTTCCGTTGACATCAACTTGTGATAAATATGCAAGTAAGAGGTACCTATCCCAGTATGAATTCGTTTTCTTTTTGCATATTTCAAGGAATCAGCGGCTACGTCAATGTCCTTTTCAACCGCTCGCGTTAAGGCGCAAATAATCGGAATTGACGTAGCCTTTGATATCTCCTGAACAGAATTAAAATCTCCTGGACTTGAAATAGGAAAACCAGCCTCTATAATATCCACACCCAGCTCCTCAAGTGCCTTTGCCACAAGGATCTTTTCATTCGTATTGAGCTTACAACCAGGAACTTGCTCTCCGTCTCTTAGTGTGGTATCAAAAATATAAAGTTGATTTGCCAAAATGCTTAAATTTAAAATTTACTTATTCTCAGGTCTTAATTTTCTGACAGTTGCCCCCGTTCGCCACATTTCAGATTCGCGCAATTCATCTAGCTCTTTTTCAAGACCCTCTCGATAAGTCACTTTTTCATTTGCCTCAATAGTGATCCTTGCCTCATTTCCTGTGGCCACGCTGTCATACAACTCTTCAAAAACTGGCGCAACCGCATCTCTAAACTTCTTCCACCAATCTAACGCACCTCTTTGAGCGGTTGTGGAGCAGTTGGCATACATCCAATCCATTCCATTTTCTGCAATCAGCGGATATAAAGATTGTGTAGCTTCTTCAACTGTTTCGTTAAACGCCTCCGAGGGCGAATGGCCTCTCTTTCTGAGCAAATCATACTGAGCGGCAAACAATCCTTGGATAGCCCCCATCAAACTACCCCGCTCTCCTGTCAAGTCACTATATACTTCACTTTTAAAATTGGTTTCAAATAAGTAACCAGATCCTACCCCTATTCCCAAGGAAATCACTCTCTCACGCGCCCTACCAGTAGCGTCTTGATGAACTGCAAAGGAAGAATTTAATCCCTTTCCAGCCACAAATAATCTTCTCAATGAGGTACCAGATCCTTTTGGCGCCACCAAAATAACATCAATATCACTTGGCAAGTCAATGCCGGTTTGGTCTTTATACGTCACACCAAATCCATGTGAAAAGTAGAGCGCCTTACCTGCTGTCAAATAAGGTTTAATAACAGGCCATTGATTAATTTGGCCCGCATCTGATAATAAATACTGAACAACCGTCGCCTTATTGCACGCTTCCTCAATTTCAAACAAGGTTTCCCCGGGAACAAATCCATCGGCAACTGCTTTATCCCATGATTTTCCTCCCTTTCTTTGTCCTACGATCACATTAAACCCATTATCTCTCAAATTGAGCGCCTGACCCGGTCCTTGAACACCATAACCTATGATCGCTATAGTTTCATTTTTCATTACCTCTCTCGCCTTTGCAAGAGGGAATTCTTCACGGGTTACTACTTCTTCCTCGACTCCTCCAAAATTTATTTTCGCCATTTGTCTAACGTTTATGAATAATTAAAAATCTTTAATACTTAATTTATTTGATTCTGAAGCCTCTAACTCTTTAATGTAAGCTTCAGTTTTTCTTTTTGATTTTGATATCGCAACTCTTCCGGATCGAACAAATTCTAATAACCCAAAAGGCTCCAATTTCTTGTATAACTCATGTGTTTCATTTGAATGACCCGTCTTTTCAATAATGATATGATCTTTTTCTATCACTAAAATTCTCGCCCCACTATTTCTCACTAAATCTTCAATCCTATTACCTTCCAGAAAAGCTTGTGTTGGCACCTTGTAAAGGGCTATTTCTTGATAAAATATCTGATCTTCTTCATATACAAAAGCACCTAAGACATCCACAAGTTTCCGGATTTGCTTGACAACTTTACCCACCATGTCTTTGGAGGTTTGTGTCACAATGGTAAACCTGCTCACGCCCCTTACCTCAGAATTTGAAACATTAAGACTCGAAATATTCAGATTTCTTCTTGTGAAAATAATAGTCAATAGATTTAGTAATCCTGACTTATCCTCTGTCAAAACAGATAAAGTAAATTCCCTGACTTTTAAATTTTCGTCTTCCTCATTCATAATTATTCTAATCTGATATCCGAAACCGAGGCTCCAGAAGGTACCATTGGGAATACATTTTCTTCTTGCTCTACGACCACTTCCAGCAAGGCAGGACCATCGGTTGACAACCAATCTTCCAAGGCCTTATCCAAATATTCTCGGTTAGAAACTTTTTGAGTGGGGATTCGATAACCTTGCGTAATCAATTGAAAATCAGGATTATCTAATTCAGTAAAGGAGTATCTTTTTTCAAAAAACAACTGCTGCCATTGCCTCACCATACCCAGGAAGTTATTGTTGAGTATTAATATTTTAACACCGATGTTACTTTGACGGATAGTCCCCAACTCTTGAATAGTCATTTGAAAGCCCCCATCCCCTATTACCGCGATCACCGTACGATCAGGCCTGCCTGTCTTTGCTCCCATTGCAGCTGGCAGGGCAAATCCCATGGTACCAAGTCCCCCAGACGTGATACAGCTCAATGTTTTTTGGAATTTGTAATACCTATTGGCCACCATTTGGTGCTGTCCCACATCAGTAACTAAAATAGCTTCCCCTGAAGTAAGCTCAGAGATTCTACGAATTACTTCAGCCATTTTTATTTCCCCCGAATCCGGAAATGTTTCAGCTTGGATGACTTTATCATTCTCAATGACATCACATGCATGGAATTCTGCAATCCAAGCTGCATGATTACCCTGATCTACCATTGAGATAAGTCCTTTTAAGGCGGCCTTTGCATCGGTATTAATCGCCACGGTAGCCTTTACATTTTTATCAATTTCCGAGGGATCAATTTCAATATGGATCACTTTTGCCTGCCTTGCGTACAATTTCAAGTCTCCAGTAACTCGATCATCAAACCTCATTCCAATAGCGATCAATACATCACATTCATTGGTTTTGATGTTTGGACCATAATTACCATGCATGCCCAAATAACCTACATAAAGCGGATGATTGGTAGGTACTGCTGAAAGACCAAGGAGGGTCGACGCCATCGGTATCCCTGTTTTCTCGGCAAATTGAATTAATTCCTGCTCAGCTCCCGATAGCTGCACGCCTTGTCCAACGAGAATAAACGGTTTTTTGGCGTCGTTGATAATCTGAGCCGCTTCTTTAAGTTTATCTAAGGATAATTCTGGGTAAGGATGATAACTACGAATACGCTCGCATTTTTGATATTCAAAATCAAACTCGGCAAATTGGGCGTCCTTGGTGATATCAATCAGTACAGGACCTGGCCTTCCTGTACTTGCAATATAAAAAGCGCGTGCCAAAGCAAATGGGATTTCTTCCGCTTTGGTTACTTGATAATTCCATTTAGTAATAGGCATAGATATGCCCATTACATCGGTCTCCTGAAAAGCGTCAGTGCCCAACAGGTGTGAAGGCACTTGCCCAGTAATACATACCAGTGGGGTTGAATCTATTTGAGCATCTGCTATTCCCGTGATTAAGTTGGTGGCACCGGGTCCGGAAGTAGCAAAACATACACCTACTTTACCAGTAACCCTAGCCATTCCTTGAGCTGCATGCACCGCACCTTGTTCATGCCTAGTTAATATATGAGTAAGTCGATCTTTATATTTATATAAAGCGTCATAAATGGGCATTATGGCTCCTCCTGGGTAACCAAATATCGTATCTACTCCTTCTGCAATTAAGCATAACAAAAGCGCTTCAGAGCCCGATA
This sequence comes from Flammeovirgaceae bacterium, assembly GCA_013204595.1. Lineage (GTDB taxonomy): Bacteria > Bacteroidota > Bacteroidia > Cytophagales > Cyclobacteriaceae > UBA4465. The sequence goes on along the minus strand of JABMNK010000007.1, from coordinate 4,779 downwards.
TTTTGGCTGCCTTTGCGCTTATTTTCTTTTCAAATTCAAGTGTCGCTGTATTCATTTCATTCATCAGTAACGCAACCTTCAGAAGCCGTGGCAACTGAATTAATATATTTCTTTAATACACCTTTTGTCGCCTTATAAGCAGGTTGCTTCCAGGCTGCTTTTCTCCGCATCATTTCGTCATCTGAAATTTTTAATTCCAGCTTATTGTTGATGGCATCAATACAAATAATATCTCCATTTTGGACAAAAGCCAATGGGCCTCCTTCTTGGGCCTCAGGGGATATATGACCAACTACAAACCCATGTGAACCGCCAGAAAATCTCCCATCTGTAATCAGCGCAACCTCTTTGCCCAAACCAGCACCCATTACCGCACCTGTTGGTTTTAACATTTCAGGCATACCTGGAGCTCCTTTGGGTCCTGAATATCTAATTACGATAACTTCACCCTTTTGAACTTCTTCGCCAATACCTCTGATGGCCTCAAATTCATCTTCATAGATCCGAGCGGGTCCTTCAAAAACCTCTCCTTCTTTACCCGTTATTTTGGCAACAGCCCCATCAGGAGCTAGATTTCCATATAAAATTTGCAGATGACCTTTCGCTTTAATAGGTGTTTCAAATGGTACAATTATTTTTTGATGATCACTAAGAGATTTGACCGATTCAAGATTCTCACCTATGCTCTTTCCCGTCACCGTCAAGCAATCCCCATGTAAATAACCACGTTGCAACATCTCTTTTAATACCGCTGGAACACCCCCTACATGATGCAGATCTTCCATTAAATATTGACCAGATGGCTTCAAATCTGCTATAAAAGGTGTTTTATCTGAAATTCGTTGAAAATCATCCAAAGTGATCGGAACATCAACAGATTTTGCCATAGCGATTAAATGTAAAACCGCATTGGTAGAACCGCCCAGAATCATCACAATCGAAATGGCGTTTTCAAAAGCCTTTTTGGTCATGATTTGTTTTGGTAAAATATTGTGTTCCATTAAGTTTTTGATGGCCGCGCCAACGCTCAATGTTTCTGTTTTTTTATCAGGACTTTCCGCAGGGTTTGAACTGGAGAAGGGCATACTCATACCCAATGCCTCAATAGCTGAGGACATTGTATTGGCGGTATACATACCCCCACAAGCCCCTGGTCCAGGGATAGAATGCTTAATGATTCCTTGAAAATCCTCATCCGAAATAGCATTAGCCAATTTGGCGCCATAGGCCTCAAAGGCAGAAACAATATTTAAATCTTTACCTTTCCATTTACCTGGTCGGATACTTCCTCCATATACCATGAGTCCGGGACGATTTAATCGACCCATCGCCATAATAGCTGCAGGCATATTTTTATCACATCCCACAACAGGTACCACCGCATCATAAAATTGTGCTTGAACAACGGTTTCTATAGAATCTGCGATGATATCACGGGAAACGAGTGAATATTTCATTCCCTCAGTACCATTTGAAATACCATCACTCACCCCAATCGTATGGAAAATCAATCCTACTAGTCCCGCGTCTACAACCCCTTTCTTGACCTGGTGCGCCAAAACATTAAGATGCATGTTGCAAGGATTTCCTTCAAATCCAGTGCTCACGATACCTACTTGGGCCTTAGACATATCATCCTCCGAAAGACCCACTGCATATAACATTGCTTGGGACGCTGGCTGGCTAGGGTCTTGGGTGATGACTTTGCTGTATTTATTCAAGTCAGACATGCCTAAACTATGGTTAAATTTTGATATTCATTGTACATGACTTGTTGACGATACATCATATACAAACTGTGGCCGTGAGAATCTTCCCATTCAGCTTTAAAAACCTCCCCATTCAGACTTCGAATCTGAGAAACCTCTGTCGCCGTTCCTGTCAAAAAAGCAAAGTCAGCTTTGTAGATCTCTTCGACGGTTATGTCCCTCTCAACTACTTTAATATTCCATTGTCGTGCCAATTCTATGATGGTTTTACGCGTGATACCGTCATAAGAAAATTCAGTCGTGGGTGTTACCAAAACGCCATCTTTTTCATAAAAAAAATTTGCCGCAGGACTCTCTGCCACATTTCCTTGGATATCCAACATTAAAGCCTCGCTATATCCCAATTTTTTTGCTTGCGTTGATGCGAGAATTGAGTTGGTATAATTTCCTATGATTTTGGCATTAATTTTATTGGCAAAACCTATGGTCTTTTTATGCTCCGAAACCATCACATCCAAGGGGACATTTCCCAAGTATTTCTTCCATCGCCACGCCGCAATGAAAATATGTATTTTGTTTTCAGCTCTTAAATCCATATTTGTGTCCATAAACACCAAGGGCCGGATATAGGCATTGACCATTCTGTTTTTTTTGAGCAATTTGTAGGAAATACTCACCAACTCAGCAACACTGTATGGCATCTCAATAGTCAAGTCTGCGCATGCCTTTTCTAAGCGTTCAAAATGTTCTTTGGCCCTGAAAATATTGCACCCTTCTGCATTCTTGTATGAGCGCATCCCATCGAAAGCACCAAAGCCATAATGCATCGTTTGACTGAACAAACTAAAATTAGCATTTTTGGCATCTATCCAATTACCATCTAAAAAAACAATACTTTCTTCTTGAAAATACATATCCTCAACAAATTAAAACTCACTTTTTCTGTAATAATTAGAAAAGCAATTGATGTCCTTTTTCTTAAAAACCAATTTCAAATTGATTTTATTTTATTCAAACGATTCTTACAAAACCACACACGCCATCTCAATCTCTAATAATCTATTAGCCCCTGAACTAAAAAATCAGGGCTAAAAACACTCACAATAAGCCAAATAAAATTTATTATAAACAAAAAAGCTCTTTAATTTAGCTTAAAGATACTTTTTGTACGTGTGAACTAATTTTAGATCTAAATTAGTATAGAAAAGTAAATAATTCATTCAATTCGCTCTTTTTTATAAAAAATCATTCACTACTTCATAATACTACTACCCACATTGCTTAAGAGATAGTTGGATTGAACGTCTATCAGTCAATTCAAGCAATCTTTTTGAGTTATAAAAAAAAAGAAATCATTCTACAATAACCAAAATATAGTTATTATTGTATGTAACATCAACTGTTCAGAGTTCGATTTTACCAAGCATAACATTCTTACTTTAAATTAAAAAAAATGAAAAAAATGATTTTGACCCCCCTAAAGTTCTTCGCCATGTTTGCATTGGCGTTGAGTTTGGTACTGTTCTCTAACTGTTCTGAGGATGATCCTGCGATAGATGACACAATAGACGATGGGACTGACGATGGGACTGACGATGGATCAGCCACGGAATCACTTCTTGACTTACTCGCCTCTACCGAAGGTTTAGATACCTTGGAGTCCCTAGTTAATTTATATCCAGATGTAGCCGCAGTAGTCGCTTCTGCTTCAGGAAACTATACCTTATTCGCTCCAACCAATGATGCCTTCGCTACATTGTATGCAACCGTAGGGGTAGCAAAAGCTTCTGATGTAAATAAGGACATTGTACTGGCAATTTTAGGTTATCATGTATCGGGTACTGATTATCCCACGCTGACCGCAGGAACTACCATAAGCACTTTGGTGCCTAATGAAACGATCGTTGTTAATGATGATGGCACCCTTTTGACGGGATCGTCAAATAGCGCTATTCCTGTCATCTCATCTACTGAGGCTACCAACGGAACTATGCATATTGTAGAATCGGTGTTGATTCCACCAACTATTGGTTCAACGCTTACCGCCCTGTTAGGAACCAATGCCGCTACCGTGTTAATTGGAGGTTCGTTCACTACAATTGGTGCTGCATTAACCAAATCTGAAGAATTTGCAGCTACAGCAGGTGCCCCTAGCCTTACCGCTTATCTTGCTGGAGAAAGTAGTTCTACCGTCTTTGCTGTTCCTGATGCCGTCTTTGAAGCGGGGGGAATTGGCGTTGATGATTTAACTTCTCAAGAATGGTATGGTTTGATTTCGCATCATATTGTGGGAAAATCGATTAAGGCAGCAGACCTGACAGGTGATGCTGGACAAGCAGGAATTATGGTCAATAGCTTACTCCCATTCCCAGGCGGAGAGCAAGGTTCCTTCGTCCCCCATTGGATTCAGTATATTCCTGGAAAAGGTAATTTTAGTAGTGTTTTCATAGATAGTGACGTGCAGATTATAACCGTATATATGACCGCTCTAGCTCTTGGCGAAGATCAACAAGGCGCATTAAACGCCGTATATGCTTACGAAGCTGAGGCTGGCCCTGCTATTTGGAATGCTGAAATATTATATCCTGATGCCGTAACCAATGTCAATGGTATGGTACATGTACTTTATGGTTATTTATCTCCATATCCTGCTCAGGATGATCAGGATGACTTTGGTAATCCTATGGAAGGTTCCTGGACCCTTCTTCCAGAAGCTGGCTCACTGGCTGTAGGACCTTCGCCCACAGACTTAGGTTGGTGGTCGATATCCGAGGCAGATATCTTGCTTAGAACTTGTCAATTTGATGATGTGTATAAATTCGACGCAGGCACCTTTAACGAAGCAGACAGCACTTGGACGGGACAGTATGAATTGATCTTGGACGGCAGTACATGGCGTGAAGGATGGCAAGCGACTACAGAAGGATGTGGAGCCCCTGTAGCGCCTCACGACGCCTCAAATGCGCCATTCACCTATACTGTTGACCTAATCAATGAAACAGTAACCTTGACCGGTATTGGCGCCTACATGGGACTTCCCAAGGTTTACAATGGTGGTGAATTGTCAGCT
>JABMNK010000072.1 GCA_013204595.1 Flammeovirgaceae bacterium | reverse complement strand
GGTCTGGACCGGGCTCGAACCGGCGCCCTCCTGCGTGACAGGCAGGCATTCTAACCAACTGAACTACCAAACCGTTTATTGAGGGGCAAATCTATAACCTTATCTGATATTAAACAATACAGCTTTGTATATTATTTATAAATTTTCTAAACTTTAAAAACGTAAGGTTAAATTTATAGAATCAGCTAAATTTGCTACGTTCAAAAAGTTTATAAAATGTTGCTAGAATTTGAAAAGCCAATCGCAGAGTTAGAAGCAAAACTCAAGGACATGATACAAATGGCCAAGGAGAGTGATGTTGATGTTTCAGAGGCTGTGGTGCAGTTAGAGCAGAAAATCGTAGAACTGAGAGAAGACACATTTAAAAACCTTACAAGATGGCAACGTGTTCAGCTTTCAAGGCATTCCGAGAGGCCTTATACCTTAGATTATATTTATGAGATCACCTCTGAATTCATTGAATTACATGGAGATAGATCGGTCAAAGATGATTCGGCAATAGTGGGTGGATTTGCGGATTTAGATGGCGAAACCATTATGATAATAGGGCAGCAGAAAGGTAGAAACACGAAAGATCGTCAGCTTAGGAACTTCGGAATGGCCAACCCTGATGGATACAGAAAGGCACTTAGATTAATGAAGTTAGCCGAAAAGTTTAATAAACCCATTATCACACTAATCGATACTCCAGGAGCATTTCCAGGTTTAGAGGCAGAGGAAAGAGGTCAAGGAGAAGCGATTGCTAGGAATTTAAAGGAAATGTTTATGTTGAGAGTACCTGTTATTTGTGTGATAATAGGTGAGGGTGCTTCAGGAGGAGCCTTGGGACTTGGTATCGGAGACATTGTTTTAATGATGGAAAATTCCTGGTATTCTGTCATTTCGCCAGAAAACTGCTCAACTATTTTATGGAGGAGCTGGGATTATAAAGAACAGGCAGCTGATATGCTTAAGCCTTCGGCTCAAGACATGCTAAGGTTAAAATTAATTGATGGTATTGTCAAAGAGCCGGTCGGTGGTGCCCATACTGATTTGCCCCAAAGTGCAGCCTTTCTCAAAAAAGCACTTTTAGAGAATTTGGAAAAGATTAAAATAATTGATCCAGAAAAGCGGATCTATGACAGGATTGAAAAGTTTGGAAAAATGGGCGTGTACAAATAGCGTCAGATGAGTCAAAAAAAAAAAACTAAAAAGTTCCATATTGGTCTAGCTTTATCAGGTGGTGGGAGTAGAAGTGTAGCTCATTTAGGAATGATTCAGGCTCTAATAGAGAAAGGGTATGAGATTTCGATGGTCTCAGGAACTAGTGCAGGGGCGATAATTGGAGCACTATATTGCCGAGGATTTTCTCCTAAGTCAATCCTTAATATTCTAGAATCGATCAATTATCTTAATGTTTTTAGACCAGCCTTTAACTGGAAGGCATTATTAAATTTGGAAATAGCTGAAAATGCGCTTAAAGATTACTTTCCTGAAGACGATTTTTCTTCATTGGAGATTCCATTTGTCTTGGCTACTACGGATTTTAATAACGGTAAAATTAAATACTTTAAACGGGGGCAGCTTATTAAGCCGTTGATCGCCTCATGCAGCATTCCTGTTATTTTCACACCTGTAAACATCAATGGCCACTTTTATGCAGATGGAGGTATTCTTGATAATTTGCCGATTGAGCCCCTTAAAAAAAAATGCAACTTTATCATAGGACTTCATAGCAATCCTATTGGCAAGCGATACGCCAACGCTAGTAATTGGAAAGGGCAACTTGAACGAGCACTGCTATTGACCTTTTCCTCTAGGGATAGGATGAAAATGAAAAAATGCAATATTTTCCTGGAACCTGAAAAGTTAGTGAATTATCATATATTTGATTTTAAAAAATTGCGGGAAATATATGATATTGGATACGAATTCGCACAAAAGGAGCTGGAATTACTTCCTTTTAAATGATGAGATATGAATGAATTAAATCGGTTATTCTTTAAATGCTGTTTTTGGGCTTTTGGATGGAAAGTAGTTGGAAGGTTACCTGAATTAAAAAAGTACATGATTACGGTTGCGCCACATACGAGCAATTGGGATTTCATAGTTGGACTTGCTGCGAAGTATATTATACGATTAAAAGCTCAATTTTTGGGTAAGGATTCTTTATTTAAAATACCTTTTTTGGGAGCCTTTATGAGATCAATCGGAGGACATTCTGTGGATCGGTCTAAAAAATCAAAGGTGGTTGAAGAGATTGCGGCACTATTTCATCAAAATGATGAATTTGTAATGGTGATAGCACCCGAGGGCACTAGGTCATACCAAGCCAATTGGAGAACTGGTTTTTACTATATAGCACTAGCAGCAAAAGTTCCTATTGTGATGGTTGGGATCGATTTCGCAAAGAAAACTGTCGAAATAAATGAGCCTTTTACCCCATGCGGAGATGCCATTAAAGACATTGAAATGATGAAAAATCATTATAGAACATTTTCCGGAAAAAATAAAGATCAGGGTATTCGTTGATTTAAAAACGGTTCGAATACCCCAAGGACTATTTAGTCACACTAGCTCTTTTGGTTCTTCTTTTTGGCACTACCTCTTCTTCAACGACATCAACAACCTCGGCAAGTATTCTTCCACAATGTTCACAGATGATTATTTTCTTTTTTTCCCTTATTTCAGCCTGTTTCTGGGCTGGAACAATATTAAAACAGCCTCCGCACGCATCCCTATTAACTGGAACTACGGCCAAGCCATTACGCATATTTTTTCTTACCTTTTCATAAGAAACTAGTAAGCGAGGGTCAGCTTTTTTTGCCAATAGTTCACGACTCTTATTGTACTTCTCTTCATCCTCTTCTAATTCTTGGGTGATGGTAGCCAATTCTTCTTTCTTCGTAGTAAGATCCTTTTCGCGCTCCTCTAACCTACTCTTGGTTTCTTCTATTTCAATATTTTTTAATTCTATTTTGGCGTACGCTTCTTTTATTTTTTTCTCTAGAATTTGAATTTCAAGAGATTGAAGTTCCATTTCCTTGGTAATGGCATCGTATTCCCTATTGTTTCGGACGTTCATTTGCTGCTCTTCATACTTTTTGATGAAACGCTCAGCATCTTTAATGGCCGTTTTATGATTTTCTATAGCAGTATCAATCTCTTTAAGATCTTGATTCTGTTTTTCAACTCGAGTTATATAACCCGTGATTTCATCTTCGAGATCCATGACCTCTTCTGGAAGCGCGCCTCTTATCTTAATTAATTCATCAAGATCGATATCTATTTTTTGTAATTTTAATAGTGCTTCTAACTTTTTTGCTATTGTATTTTCCATGCAGAATTAAGAATAAATTATTGGATTTGTAATTACCTCAGCTAAATGAACTGCAATATTAGTGAATTTTTCTCTTAAAAAATCACTAAGTAATTCCTTTGTTAGAACTTCACTTTCATAATGGCCAATGTCGGCAATAGTAATCTTGTCATCAGCTTCAAAAAATTCGTGATATTTAAAATCTGCGCTTATAAATATATCGGCACCAAACCCCAAGGCGTCAGTGAGTAAAAAGCTGCCTGATCCACCACAAATAGCTACCCATTCAATGTGAGTCTTTATTAATTTTGTGTGTCTAATTGATTTCAAATTCAAATTGCTCTTAAGTGTATTGATAAATTGTGTGCTCGCAATGGGTTTATCTAATTGGCCTATGAGACCGGAGCCAATTTCTTGTTGATAATTATCAAGTGGGGTTAAATAATAGGCAACTTCCTCGTAAGGATGCGTTTCATGCATGGCCTTTAGAACAGATTCCTTTTTATGAGAAGGCAAAATGACTTCAATGCGGTTTTCTTGTACAGAAGTTAATAGATTTATGTCTCCGACAGTTGGATTGGCCCTTTCAGTAGGTAGAAACGTCCCTTCACCGATTATTTGAAAACTACATTGTTCATACGCACCGATGTTACCGGCCCCAGCTTTGTGTAAAGCCGCTAGCATAGTCCTACGCTCGGTAATAGGTACAAATACAACTAGTTTCAACAATGTGTTGGGTATTCCCCTTAAGACTTGTCTGTCTTTTAATCCTAAAAGATCAGCTATACGACTATTTACACCACTCAGTATATTGTCCAAGTTGGTGTGGATGGCATAGATGGCCACATCATTTTTTATGGCTTTAATGAGACATCGAGTGATCCAATGATCACCTGATAGTTTTTTGATACCCTTGAAAATAATGGGATGATGCGCAATGATTAAATTACAGCCTTTATTTAAGGCTTCATCTATGATCTCTTCAGTTACATCTAAGGTAATGAGGCAGCCTGTAAGAGGCATTTCATCATTCCCGATAATAAGTCCTGCATTGTCAAAAGATTCTTGTAGTGAGAGGGGTGCCCATTCTTGTAAGCTTTTCGTAATATCTTTGACTTTCATTTTATGTTTGGTATGACCTGGTGGCAAATACTTTTATTTCCAATTGCAATTTTATATAATCTTATTACAAGCTTGCGTAATCATTTGTATAGCATAGGTAACAAGACTTCTATAAAGTTTGAGACAAATGTAATCAGTGTTGGGAATCTGGCGGTAGGAGGCACTGGAAAATCCCCAATGATTGATTTTTTGATTCAGCATTTTCTTAATAAGCATAAAAAAATCGCTTCGCTCAGTCGAGGATATGGTCGCAAGACACGGGGATATAGAAAAGCCGGCATATTGGATTCGGCAAATACCATTGGAGATGAGCCGATGGCGTTTTTCCTTAAATTCGGGGATAGACTAACCGTAGCGGTCGCGGAGCAACGAGCGATTGCGATTCCATTTATTTTGGCTGATCAAAACGATATTGAGGTGATTTTGCTTGATGACGCTTTTCAACATCGGGCGGTAGCACCTAGTTTTTCAATTTTGCTAAGTACGGTAGATCGCCCTTTTTACAATGACTACCTGATGCCTTCAGGAAGGTTGCGAGAGGCACGCAAAGGGGTGAGCCGTGCGGATGTTATATGCTTCACAAAGGCGCCAAAAGAACTTTCACCTTCTGAACGGGCCTTTATAATAGAAAATACAAGGAGTTACAATGAACAGGCACCCATATTTTTTAGCTACATCGCTTATGGAGGATTGGTTCGGTTTGGTCAGAACAAGGTTAAAGATAAGATCATTGGAGTAGCGGGATTGGCAGATAGTACGTTATTCAAAGAATATTTAATGCTTCATTTTGATCTAAAAGGGTTTTATGATTTTGGAGATCATCATGATTACTCAATGCGGGAAGTTAAAGATATCGTTTTAGAACTCATGGCTAACGAGGCTATGCTCGTCACCACGGAAAAAGATTTTGTTAAGCTCCGTATTTTCGACAATCTTTTAATTCATAGTTGTTTTTATTTGCCTATTCAAATGAAGTTTCTTGAAGGCGAGGCCGAATTCCTTAGATTGGTCGATAACTCTTTAGGAAATTATACAGGACCAACATGGGACGATTAGTTTTTTTTGTGCGGAATTTTGTAATTTTTTATTGTCTTCTTCTTGGTTCGAAAGGTTTTGGACAGATTTTAGACGATTCTACTGTCTTGGTTTATGGTCCGAGTACTCTCAATGTTATTACGGAAGATCATTTAAAAAGGAATCGTCAAGACTTGGTGTTCATTGATACAACACTTAATAACCTAGAGAATTTCAGTATCTACGATCAGTCAGGTCATAAATTTCAAGATTTAGGTAACCTTGGAACAGCTATGTTTCCTGTTTTTTATGACCTGCCAAATGTAATTGGGGCTAAATCAGGATATAGTGCATTTGATCCGCTGACTATTCTATCAACGGATGTTAAATATTATAACACCAAATCACCTTTTATGCAGCTTAACGTCTTTTTGGGTAGTCATGACCGATCCTATGCTGACTTAAGTTTCTCTCAAAATGTAAATCAAAATTGGAATGTCGGTTTTGATTTTTTCCGAAGTACTGCGGACAAACAAATTGGAACAGAAAAGGCCAATGATCGCAATGCCATTAATTCTGTACTGCAGTTTTATACCCATTACGAACATCCAACGATTCCTTATAAGTTGTTGTTTAATTTCATCTCTTTTAGTAATCAAGTTGACGAAACTGGGGGGATCTTTTTCAATATTGCGGATTCATTGGTTGAAGAAGAGGATCGATTTCTGTATCAGAATAACTCGATTTGGTTGCAAAATGCCCGAACAGATGACAAGAGGTCATCATTTCATTTGTACCAGGAATATGATTTGTTAAAAAATTTCGAAGTATACCATCAGTTGGATCAACAACGAAAAACTAATAATTTCAGCGATTTTCGGGACTCAAAAAACAATGGAGGGTCCTTTTACGATTATTATGATCAATTTTTAATTGATAAAGATAGCCTTTACATGAAGTCGGTCTTCCGGTCTTTCAGTAACGAAATAGGGCTGAAAGGAGAGATTTCGAGTGTTTTTTACCGCTTTTATGTCCGAAATAGGGTGGTTGATCAGCATGCTCTTTATTATGAACCAATGACAAGGAAAATTGAGAATTACCTAGGGGGTGTTGTTGATTTTAGGTTAAAAGAACTATTTGAGGTAGAAGGAAAGGTGGAATTGATGCAGACCGGAGAATATTTCTTATCAGGTGTCCTTCGTAGTGAGTTGGTCAATATTGAATACCGAAGTATGTATTACCAACAATCTTCGCTTTCTCAACGCTTTGTTGGTAATCCTTATGAATGGAGCAATTCCTTTGATAATACCTTTGCAAATGAACTTAACGCCTCCATTAAATGGAATTGGTGGAAGTTTCAGTTAATACCTAAAATATCCTTGACATCCTATAGCAATTATGTCTATTTTGATTTCGATAAATTACCTTCAATTGCTCCAGACCCTAATTTGGTAACAAAATTAGGTGGAAATTTAAATTTATTTTTACCGACGAATAAATCACGAAAGTCTGGGTTTCATTTTGAAAATGAGTTTATTTATACGACAGTATCCGGTAATCAGAAAGAGGTATTTCTCATACCTAAAGTATTTATGAATATCAAAGGATATTGGGAGGGTAGTTGGTTTAAAAACACCATTCCAGTGCAGATAGGACTTGATTTGCACCATCGTTCTGCTTATAATGCCAATGCGTATGATCCAGTCATTCAGCAATTTTACTTACAAGATGAGAAGCAGGTTTTTTATGGCAATAGTTATCCCATTAATGTTTTTTGGAATATGAGAATAGAAAAGATTTTCATATTCCTGAAATGTACCCACGTTAATCAGCCTACGGATGGTGGCTATATGGTGACGCCTGGTTATCCAGGACAGCAAAGGTCATTTTTGGATTTTGGATTTAAATGGTTATTTTTTGATTAGTTATTAGTGGTGAAACCGACAATATTTATTTTGGAGACTCTATTCATAAATCTTTCCATGATTTCATCAGAATCATGAAAACATTCAAAACACAAATGTAATATTCCTCAATTCGCGCTAGCATAAGAAATACAAATCATTTTTCTGAAAAGAGCACCAATTAAAATACTACAATAAAAGTGACAGTATTTTCTTTCCCTTTCTTTCTCAAAGATTCTGATCTCTAAGGCTAGAGAATAGGGAAGAAATGAAGAGGGGGTGACTGTATACCGTCAGCAAAAAGTGAACTAATAAGGGTTAAATTATAAGAGAGTGTTTTAAACAGAGTAAACACTTAAATTTAACTACAATGGGAAAGAAG
>JABMNK010000071.1 GCA_013204595.1 Flammeovirgaceae bacterium | reverse complement strand
GGCTTGCTGTACACCTTCGCCACTCACATCACGCGTGATTGAGGGGTTGTCTGATTTTCTCGCTATCTTATCGATTTCGTCTATATAGACAATTCCTCTTTCTGCTTTGGCTACTTCGTAATCTGCACTCTGCAGCAGACGAGTCAGGATACTTTCGACATCTTCTCCTACATATCCCGCTTCTGTTAATATGGTAGCGTCAGCGATACAGAAAGGAACCTCTAATATTTTTGCCAAAGTTTTGGCTAGATAGGTTTTTCCAGTTCCTGTTTGGCCGACCATGACGATATTTGATTTTTCAATCATCACATCATTTTCGAATGTATTTTGCATCAACCGCTTATAATGATTATAAACAGCAACTGAAAGGAATTTTTTGGCTTCATCTTGCCCAATCACAAATGCATCTAAATGGTGCTTCATGTCAAGTGGCTTTATTAATTTGAACTTTGGGGCATCGGGATTATCCTTAGTTTTCTTTTCTTCGTTGAGGATTTGCTGAGCTTGAATAATGCACTTGTCACAAATATGTGCCTGTATGCCTGAAATCATTAATTCAACATCTTTTTTAACACGCCCACAAAAACTACAAATGACTTGAGCCATTATTTTTTTACTAAAACTTCATCAATTAAACCATATTCTTTTGCTTCGGCAGCCCTCATCCAATAATCTCTATCAGAATCAGTCTCAATTTGTTTATATTTTTTACCTGTATGCAAGGCCAATATTTCGTATAAGTCTTTTCTGAGTTCCTGCATCTGTCGTAAGGTAATTTCCATATCTCTAGATTGCCCTTGCATGCCACCGCTTGGTTGATGGATCATTATCCTTGAGTGTGGGAGTGCAGATCGCTTTTTGGCAGCGCCACCGGCAAGCAATACAGCACCCATAGATGCGGCCATTCCGGTGCAGATGGTAGCTACGTCAGGACCGACATATTGCATGGTGTCATACATTCCAAGACCCGCATAGACCGAACCACCAGGGCTGTTGATGTACAATAAAATGTCTTTTTTTGAATCCACAGATTCCAGAAACAGCAGTTGTGCAGTGATAATATTCGCGATATTCTCTTCGACTTGCATGCCCAGAAAAATAATTCTGTCCATTATTAGGCGAGAAAAGACATCGATTTCCCTGAAATTAGTTGGTCTCTCTTCAATGACCGCCCGCGTCATGTTCTCAACATTTTGAACATATTTGTCAAATGTTAAGCCATTAATTCCTTGTCCTTGAACTGCAAATTTCCTGAATTCTTCTTTGTTAATCATTTTGTTAATTTAAATCAAAACGGCGCATAAAAAAAGTCAAGCCGCTATCACTTTATTCTTTAACTCAAAAACGCCCTTTTTTGTTCTATAATTTCCGGAATTCATCAAGACTCACCAATTTTTCTTTGGCAGATACTTGCTCTTCAATGAACTTGTAAACTTTTTTACTCTGAATTTCATTGAAAACTTTCATGTAATTGTCTCCATTTTCCGCTTTTAAATAATTTTCAGCCATTGGCGTCATTTGCTCTCCTAGCTGTTCCAAAATAGCCGGTCCTCCAAATTGTTGTGCCAGAATCAACTTTGCTTCATGAATGATTTCTTCATAATCAATTTTTATATCCTGATCTTTAGAGACTCTGTTTCTAATAAGTGACCATTTTAGTTCAGTTGCATAATGCTTATATTCCTTATCTAAAATTTCTTGGGTCATGGTCTCATTTGATTTTAATAACCATTTTTTCAGAAATTTGTCGGGCAATGCAATTTTAGTTTCATCGAGAAGTTTCTCACGTATTTTGTGATGAAAGAATCTCAAAGCTTCCATTTCGTAATTTTTACTAATCGTTTCTTTAACTTTTTCTTTAAAAGCGAACTCAGTGGTCACCGCATCTTTGCCAAAAGTTTTGTCGAAAAGTTCTTGATCAATAGGCGCAGGTACGGTATGGCTTATGCCCTTTATAGTAAATGAGTATTTCCCTTTTGAGGACTTTATTTCCTCTTCTGAGAGTCGAGATGCTCGGGCAAAATAGCTAGCATCAATGAATGATTTTTTGGCATCAATCTCTACGGTAGTACCTGCGGGTGCTCCGATAAGTTTTTTCTTGGTACTCTTATCAAATTCTTTAAGCTCAAAAGTTACTTCCTTATCTTCTAATTGACTGATTGAGGTTATGGGCCCATAAATAGTGTCATCATCAGCGACAATTTCTTCGCTAGTCACTTGGCCAAACTGCTTTTGTACATTATCAAGTGTTTCCTTCATAACGGCCTCATCAACCTTTATTTTGAAGTATTCTACTTTGACTTTTTTATCGATAATTAACTTGAATTCAGGCGCATACCCAACATTGAACTTGAATTCAAAATCTTTTTGATTAACCCAATCGAAATGTTCACTATCATTTGCGGACAATGGCTCACCCAAAAATTGTTCGTCACTTTCTTTCAAATAATTATTCAAAGAATCAGAAACGAGCTTATTGATTTCCTCTACCAATATTTGCGTCCCATACATTTTATTGATCATTCCAAAAGGCACCTTACCAGGTCGAAAGCCTTTTATAGTTG
Organism: Flammeovirgaceae bacterium; assembly: GCA_013204595.1. Classification (GTDB taxonomy): domain Bacteria; phylum Bacteroidota; class Bacteroidia; order Cytophagales; family Cyclobacteriaceae; genus UBA4465. The sequence continues at coordinate 246 of JABMNK010000071.1, read as the reverse complement.
CTTTTTTGGTAAAATCTTTTATTTTTTGTGTTACCTGAGGCTGATAATCACTATCCTTTAAGCTAATTTTAATTAAAGCTTCTGAATTTTCAGTTTTATCAAAATTAATTTCCAAAGTATTGAAGTTTAAAAATCTTAAATTAAAAAAAAACCCTCCTATGATTTGAACATGCACAAGAGGGTTAAGTGCGGATGGAGGGACTCGAACCCCCATGCCTCGCGGCGCTAGATCCTAAGTCTAGTGCG
>JABMNK010000070.1 GCA_013204595.1 Flammeovirgaceae bacterium | reverse complement strand
TTTTGTGAAAAAAAATTGAATATCGATGTCCCGGAAAATTACAGATCTCATCCCTTTTTTATTTATAATTTCTATGACAGTCAAAAAAGATCCGTTTTTGGAAATCCTAATATTGAAATTCGCGTAAGAACAAATTCGCGTATAGAAGTTTTAGAAAAGACAATTACTCAAGGTGAAAATGCGGTTTTTATCAACAAAAACACTACGATTCACTTAGAGACGGGTGCCTCTGCCAATATCACCAAAATTCAAAATTATCCTAAAAATATATTTCAAGTATATAATCTTGATGTTAATCAAGAAAAAGAAAGTCTTTTTAATAGCAATGTTTATTCATTTTCAGGAGGACTGATCAGGAATAACCTCAACATCAATCAATTAGGAGAACATTGCGAATCTCACATGCATGGCCTTTATTTAATCACAGGTAATTGTCATGTTGACAACCACACGACAGTGGATCATACTATGCCCAATTGCTATAGCAATGAATTGTACAAAGGGATTCTAGATGAACAGGCCAAAGGTGTTTTTAACGGAAAGATTTATGTCCGTCCGTACGCTCAAAAAACGAATGCTTTTCAGTCCAATCAAAACATAAATCTTTCAGATTCCGCTAGTATTTACACCAAACCTCAACTTGAAATCTGGGCTGATGACGTTAAGTGTTCCCATGGATGTACCATAGGACAACTTGATCAAGAAGCGCTTTTTTATCTCAGAAGTCGAGGAATTGATAAACCTGCTGCAAAAGCCCTCATCCTTATTGCCTTTGCCGAACAATCTCTGGAATACATACCTTTTGATTTTGTGAACGCTGAAATAGATGTGCTCATTCACCAAAGATTAATCGGATGAAAATAGAACTCAACCAAGGTATTGATGTTGAAAGCGTAAGGATGCTATTTCCGATATTATCCCAACCGGTCAACTGCAACCCTTTGATTTATTTTGACAATGCGGCTACAACACAAAAGCCGCTTCAGGTAATCAATGCCTTGACCAATTATTATCATAACGATAATGCAAATATCCATAGGGGCATACACACACTTGCCGAAAGAGCTACTGTTGACTTTGAGAAAACAAGAAAATCAGCAGCCCATTTTATTAATGCCCATGAGGTGGAGGAAATCATTTTCACTAAAGGAACGACCGATGGGATAAATCTCATTGCACAATCCTATGGCGAGAAATTCCTGAAACCGGGAGATGAAGTACTGATATCAACAATGGAGCACCACTCTAATATTGTTCCTTGGCAAATGGTCTGCGAAAAAACAAAATCCATATTAAAAGTGATTCCTATCAATGACAGGGGAGAAATCATTTTAGATGAATTTGAAAAACTGCTTTCCGAACGTACCAAGATCGTTTCTCTCGTTTATATTTCCAATTCATTAGGTACGATTAATCCAGTCAAAGAAATGATCACCCTTGCACACCAATTTGGCGCTAAGGTTTTGATCGATGGCGCGCAGGCAACACCCCATCAGAAAATTGATGTGACCTTACTTAATTGTGATTTTTTTGCATTTTCTGCCCATAAAATGTATGGTCCGACAGGTGTTGGAATCCTTTACGGAAAGAGGGCATTACTTGAAGCCATGAATCCTTATCAAGGAGGAGGCGACATGATAAAAAACGTTACTTTTGAAAAAACAACCTATAACGATATTCCCTATAAGTTTGAGGCTGGCACCCCAAATATAGCGGGGGTTATCGCTTTAAATGAGGCCTTTCAATTTATAAATACCATTGGACTAGAAGGAATTCAACATCATGAACAAGCACTTTTAAAATATGCCACCGGCCTTCTTAACGAAATTCCTGGTTTCGAGCCCGTTGGGACTGCTGAGCATAAAGCATCTGTTATTTCATTTAATATAGAAGGTATTCATCCTTTTGATCTAGGTGTCCTCCTAGACGCAAAAGGAATAGCCGTACGGACAGGGCATCATTGTACCCAACCCGTTATGGATCGATTTAAAATAGAAGGAACTACGCGTGCTTCTTTTGCTGTTTACAGTACGATGGAGGAAATCGATCTATTTGTGCAAGCAGTACAGGCAGTAGTTAAAAAATTAAGGTAGTATGAGCATAAAATTCATACAGGAAGAAATTATTGAAGAATTTGGATTGCTAGAGGGGGACATGGAGATGTCCATTAATTACTTAATTGAATTAGGTGAACAATTGGAAGCCTTTCCGGAAAGAAAAAGAACCGATGATTTTATTGTAAAAGGTTGTCAATCAAAAGTTTGGCTATTTGCAGAATTGAATGAAAATCAGGTTTATTTTAGGGCGGATTCAAATACGCTTATAACGAAGGGCCTGGTGAGCTTACTGGTCAGAGTGCTTTCTAGCCATTCGCCAGAAGAAATACTTAATGACGAAATTTATTTTCCTGAAAAGATTGGTATGGGTAGATTTATTGGC
>JABMNK010000069.1 GCA_013204595.1 Flammeovirgaceae bacterium | reverse complement strand
TTTGAAGCCAATCTTCATTTTCAAGATACCAGTATACTGTTTTCTTCAGGCCTTCTTCAAATTGCAAGGAGGGTTGCCATCCAAGCTCTTTGGTTATTTTAGAAGCATCGATGGCATATCTCAAATCATGCCCAGCGCGATCGGTGACATAGGTGATCAATTGTTCTGAGGTTCCGGGGATACGTTCCAAGGCCTCGTCCATAATGGTGCAGAGTAATTTGATTAAATCGATGTTTGTCCATTCATTAAAACCCCCAATATTGTAGGTCTCCCCGTCTTTCCCCTTATGAAAAACCGCATCAATAGCACGGGCATGATCGATAACATAAAGCCAATCTCGTATATTTTCACCTTTTCCATATACGGGAATAGGCCGATTATTTTTGATATTGTTTATGGCCAAGGGAATCAATTTTTCAGGAAAATGATTGGGCCCGTAATTGTTGGAACAATTGCTAATGACCACCGGTAAGTCGTAGGTGTTGTGATACGCACGGACAAAATGATCGGAAGACGCTTTGGCAGCCGAATAAGGGCTCTTAGGATCATAAGATGTGTTTTCCGTAAAGAGGCCTTCATCTTCTAGCGAGCCAAACACCTCATCCGTTGAGATATGATAAAAGCGTTTTCCTATTAAGTCTGCTTTCCAATGTTCTTTGGCAACATTCAGTAGGTTGACCGTTCCCAAAACATTGGTTTTGACGAATTCCATAGGATGCGAGATGGAACGATCCACATGAGATTCTGCTGCTAAATGAATGACGCTATCGAAATGAGCACTCATAAACAATTTTTGAAGAAAAGTAGTGTCACCAATATCACCCTGAATAAAATGATAATTGGGGCTTTTTTCAATATCCCTCAAGTTCTCAAGGTTGCCAGCATAGGTCAACTTGTCTAGGTTGTAAATTTCATAGTGCGGATATTCGGTCACAAATCTGCGGACTACATGAGAACCGATAAAACCTGCCCCTCCTGTGATAAGGATTTTCTGCGCCATAATTAAAGAATTACTTACGTTAAATTTAAGACGTCAAAAATAGTCTAAATGTTTAAATGTTTGAGCGATTTACAAGTTAAGTCCATCCAAGAACAAGTAAGTTGCGTAGATCTCATAAGTAAGTTTGGAGACCTACCAAACTTATTTTATCGATTGAGAGGTCAATAGATAATTAAAGCAAATCCATTAATGGGCGTGGTATAAAAAGAGATTATTTACTTAAATCGATCGTGCATCTCATTTTCAAAGTTACTTTTGCAACCATGGAAGTCATCATTACCTTAATCAAAAAAGATTTTCTCGTTGATTTTAGACAAAAATACTTACTCGCAGGGATTGCTTTGTATGTTTTTGCTACTATTTATATTTCCTATTTGGCGTTCAATAGTGTAATCGCCCCAGCCATTTGGAATGCATTGTTTTGGTTGATTCTATTATTTTCCTCTGTGACTGGCATGTTTAAAAGCTTTGGACAGGAAGCAAATCGTACTTATTATTATTATTATTTGGCTTCTGCCAATCATATTTTGGCAGCCAAGCTGGTTTATTATCTTTTATATGAATTTTTGTTAGTCATTTTACTAGGCGCATTGTTTATTACATTTTTGGGTAACCCTGTGGAGCAACCGGTACTTTTTTTGTTGAATTTATTGCTGGGGGCGATTGGATTGGCCGTGTCTTTTACCTTGATCGCATCTATTGCATCAAAATCTGATAATGGTAACACATTGATGTCTATTCTGGCTTTCCCAGTCATTATTCCAGTGCTACTCCTTGCTGTTACCAATTCTAGAAAAATTATTTTTGGGGCATCGTTTCAAGACATTTCCGGGAATTTACTGACATTGGTCTGTTTCAATGTGATTATCATTGCACTTTCATTTATTCTTTTCCCCTATAGTTGGAAAAATTGATATGAAGTATTTGCTGAACTCAAAATCGTGGAAGTGGGTGTCAATAGGCTTGTTGACGTATACCGTTATAGGTGGATTTTTTCTGCCTGTGCCGAGACTTCCCATCTTAAATGAAACGATCCGAATCTTACATTTCCATGTTCCCATGTGGTTTGGGATGATCATCATGTTTGCGATTTCCTTTGTCTATGCGGTTAAGTATTTGTCTACTAAAGAGTTGAAATATGATCTTTATGCCAAAGAAATGGTCAGTGTTGGCATCATGTTTGGCATGCTTGGAATTTTCTCTGGTATGGTTTGGGCAAATTTTACGTGGGGGGAACCTTGGAGCAATGATCCTAAACAAAATGCGTCGGCCATTGCGCTATTGATGTATTTCGCACTACTTATTTTAAGGGGGTCTTTAAATGATGACCACCAAAAGGCACGAATTACATCCGTCTATAATATTTTTGCATTTGCTATTTTGATACCTTTGTTGTTCGTTTTACCCCGTATGACCGATAGCCTCCATCCAGGAAACGGAGGAAACCCAGGGTTTAATGCTTATGATTTGGATAGTAATTTAAGAATCGTTTTTTATCCTGCGGTCCTAGGTTGGACCTTGTTGGGATTGTGGATAGCGACGCTTAAAATAAAATTATCAATGCTTCAAATGATTCTCGATGATAAATAACCGATTAAAATTAATCTTGCTGGCAGGTTTTTCTTTACTACAACTGGTAGCTTTTGGTCAATCACCAGTAGAGATGGCGGATAATTTCAGAGGAGAAGGCAAGATTTACGTAGTAGTGATGGTAATATTGACACTATTGGCAGGAATCTTTTGGACATTATTTCGGTTTGACCGAAAATTGAAAGAGTTAGAAAAAGAAATTGAATCTAAAAAATGAAGAAATCGCATATCATAGGAATAATAGTCATTGCCATTGCCATTGCCATTATCATGACAACGGCGGGAGATGCGAGTAGCTATGTTTCATTTGACGAGGCCAAACTAAGGGATGTAAATGGCGACCATTCCAAAATCCACGTAGTGGGTAAATTGAAAAAGGAATCCAATGATATTATGGGTATTATCCCAGCAGAGGATCAGCTTTCTTTTACGTTTTTAATGATGGATGAAAACCAGCAAGAACAAAAAGTTTTTCATCCCAATCCCATACCGCAGGATTTTGAGCGTTCCGAACAAGTAGTGGTTGTTGGTGCGTATCGTGAAAATATTTTTATAGCAGATAAAATTTTATTGAAATGCCCTTCCAAATACCAGGAAGCGGAAATCAAAATTTAACACATGGTGCACTATTTTATCGGCAATCTGGGTCACTTGATGATCATTCTTTCATTAGTGACTGCTTTACTGTCATGTATTGCTTATTTCAAAGCGGCAAAAAGTGAAGATCACGGTTGGACACGATATGCAGATATCAGCTATTATTTTCATGTGCTGAGTTTATTGGGTGTGTTGGTCGTCTTGTTTCTGATCATCAATAAGCATTATTTTGAATACCACTATGCGTGGAACTATTCGTCAAAATATTTGCCTATTTACTATCAGATTTCAAGTTTTTGGAACGGGCAAGAGGGTTCATTTTTACTTTGGATGTTTTGGAATGCGATGCTTGGATTGGTTTTGATTAAAACCAATAAATATTGGAAACCCTCGGTGATGACTGTGATGACGTTTACCCAATTTTGTCTTACGACACTTATTTTGGGCGTAGTAATTTTTGATGTTAAAATAGGGAGTTCGCCTTTTTTATTGCTTCGGGATGTGATCCCTGATGCCGTATTCATAGTCAATCCCGAATTTGTTCCAGCGGATGGAAACGGATTGAATCCACTGCTTCAAAATTATTGGATGGTGATCCATCCGCCTACTTTATTTTTGGGGTTTGCCAGTACCGTAGTCCCTTTTGCCTATGCTGTCGCAGGATTGTGGATGGGCAAATACAAGGATTGGATTCGACCTGCACTGCCTTGGGCACAGTTTTCTGGATTGGTGCTGGGAGTGGGTATTCTTATGGGCGCTTATTGGGCCTATGAAACGCTAAATTTTGGAGGTTATTGGAATTGGGATCCCGTTGAAAATGCTATTTATATTCCATGGCTTATTTTAATCGCCTCTATCCATACGATGATCGCTTACAAGAAAAATGAAAATGCTTTGAAAGCATCGATCATCTTGGTATTGGCCACTTATTTATTGATTTTGTACAGCACTTTTTTAACCAGAAGTGGGGTGCTTGGTGAGACTTCCGTTCATTCCTTTACTGATTTGGGACTTTCGGGCCAGCTATTGCTCTTTCTTGGCCTTTTTTTAATAGGATGTATCGCACTTTGTGCATATGAATGGAAAAAAATACCAACGACCGAGCAAGAAATGGAAGCCTATTCTCGAGAGTTTTGGATTTTTTTGGGTGCAACTGTTTTGTCTTTGATGGCTTTTCAAATTCTTATTCCGACGTCCATTCCTGTCTACAACGAAATACTAGGTTTATTTGGTGTTGATTCCAATTTGGCACCCCCAGCAGATCCAGTAGGCTTTTATTCCAAATTTCAATTGTGGTTTGCGGTGGCAATTGCGGTCCTGTCAGGGACGGGTCAATTTTTTTGGTGGAAGAAAATGGACCTCAAAAAATTCAGAGCAGAAATCCAAAACCCATTGATTGTTTCCTTATTAATTTCGGCAGCTATTTTTATTTTGGCTGAAGTACGCGAAGTACCCTATATGATTCTTTTGACGGCCAGTGTTTATACCATTGTAGCCAATGCAGCCATTCTTTGGAGTTTAAAACGGACTAGTTTGAAACTCTCAGGAGGGTCAGTCGCTCATATGGGCGTTGGCCTAATGCTCATTGGAATTCTGTTTTCATCTGGTTATTCCAAAATCTTGTCCAAGAATACGACAGGCCTAATCTATAGTAAGGAATTTCCCGATGAAATCAATTTAAATAATTTATTACTCTTTCTCAATGAACCACGGGAGATGGGAGATTATTCGCTGGTGTACAAAGGTATGCGAAAGAAAACCAATGAGTTGGGCTATGTAGATTCCAATAAATTGACTGAAACAGACAATCCATTGAGGCTTATGGTAACCGATGATATTTATGTAGGATCGGACCTAGTGGCAGCTAGAGGGGATACCCTAGGGGTTACCAATAATGAAAACTCTTATTTTGAAGTAATCTATGAGAAGGAGGATGGCTCACAGTTTTCGTTGTATCCACGTGTGCAGCTCAATAAGCAAATGGGAACCGTCTATTCACCAGACATTAGTCGGACGTTAACGGCCGATATGTATACACATGTTCGGACTTTTCCGGATCCAGAACAAGAAACTGATTGGGGAGAGGTAAAAGAATATGAAGTAGCGGTGGGAGGTCAGTTTTTTATTAATGATTATGTCGCAAATTTTGTAAAAATGCAACGGTTAGATCAGCCAGAGGGAATCCCTATGTCCGAAAACGATGTGGCAGTGAAGGCGGTAGTTGAAATCCAGGGGGAGTATCAAAATTATGTGGCGGAACCTCTTTATTTGATCAAAGACCAAATGGCGGCTAAAATACCGGAAACGGTTTATGACTTGGCGGCAAGAATCACTATTGAATCTATAAATCCAGAAACCAATAGCTTTACCTTCGGAGTTCAGCGCACACAAAAAGATTGGATTATTATGGAGGCGGTTGAAAAACCATTTATTAATCTTTTGTGGATTGGAACGTTATTAGTTTGTTTTGGATTTTTTATTGCAATTTTACGTCGTTACTGGGAGTTTATCATCTTCCGTGACAAGGGTTTAGAATCTTAAACTAACCGCACGTATGTGTCTTTGAAAGCAGCTATTATTGGTGGGGGAAATGTAGCCTCACACTTTTTCCAAGCCCTTACAATTAAAGTGGTTTCCCATGTTTTTGTCAGAAAAATAGACAGTCAGGAGCATTTCCCAAAGGAGCTTCTCCGTGAAGACAGAGATTTATCCAATATCTACGTTGATTTGGTAATTATAGCTGTATCTGACGATCAGATATTGAATGTTTTAGAGACATATCTGTTTCAAGCGAACCAGCTGATCGTTCACACAGCGGGGGCTGTTAACATCAGTGTAGTCTTAAAGAAATACCGCCGTTGTGGAGTGATTTATCCGCTTATGACCCTTTCAAAATCAGTCAAAGTGGCTTATCAAAGAATGCCGATATTGGTAGAAGGTAGTGATGCTGAAGTGGAAGATTTGGTATTTAAATTTGCGAAGCTGATCAGTCAAGAGGTGTCTTTTATGGACTCGGCTAGGCGCAAAGTCATGCATTTGGCCGCGGTGATTGCCAGTAATTTCACTACGGCATTGATGCTCGATGTAGAAGAGATTCTTGACAGACAAGCGGCGGATAAACGATTATTGGCACCGTTAATGAACCAAACGATTGCCAAAATATTTGATGGGAAAGTCAAAAATGCATTGACAGGCCCGGCGATCAGGAATGATGTCAAAACAATGGAAATGCACATGAGATTGCTCGATGATTTTCCAGACATCCAGCAGCGATACGTACTTTTTTCTAATAGTATCCAAAAAATATCCAGTGAAATATGAGGCGTTTGCTGTCGCATACCATCACTTTATTTAAGACAAGTCGGCTTAGCCATCTTTTTGGAATTGTATGGGTACAAATCATATCTGCTACCTATCTATTGAGGATTCCTTTGTCTGATTTGATAAGTCTAAAATTCTTTATCCTGTTAGTCGCAACGGCAATGACCACAGGGGCTGGATATATTATCAATGATTATTATGATAGGAAGATTGATCTGATCAATCGACCTGAGGGTGTAATAGTGGGTATTTCCTTTAGGCCTAGGCGGGCATTAGCTACCCATTTCTTCTTGAATTTACTTGCTGTGGGATTAGGGGTTTATATAAGTAATTTGATTGCATTGTTGATTTTCATTTTTGCTTTTTCATTATGGTTCTATAGTAATTATTTGCGCCGACTAGTGTTAGTTGGAAATGTTCTTGTGGCGCTAATGCACGCGGGAATAATGGTCCTCATTACTATTTATTTCGAAGAAACTAATAACCTCATCTGGATTTATACACTATTTGCTTTTTTAATCGTTTTAATCAAAGAAGTTGTCAAGGATCTTAGTGGAGTCAAGGGGTATGCCAATTTCGGGGTTGAAACGATTCCTGTCAAATGGGGAATTAGAGGCGCGAAAATGACTATTTATATTTTTAGTATATTGGCCATTGGAGCGTTGACTTTTTTTTTAATGAGTGGAGTTAACCTGGCCGCACTATATTATTTTATTTGCCTTTTCCCCTTGTTTGGTTGGTTTCTTTATAAATGCAATATGGCAGACACCCAAAGTGAATATAGGTATTTGTACAAGGTCATCAATTGGATCATGTTATCTGGAGTGATCAGTATATTTTTGCTTTATGAATAAATTGAGCATCGCCATATTGGCCTCTGGAAATGGATCCAATGCGGAAAACCTAATCCGTCATTTTCAGGAACATCCCAACATCAAGGTGGTACTGATAGGCTCCAACAAGGCGAATGCAGGGGTTCATCAGCGGGCACTAAAAATGGAGGTTCCCTCAGTCACTTTTTCAAAAGACCTTTTCAATAGCCCGGCAGTATTGCAACTCTTAAATGCAGAAAAATTTGACTTGATGGTGTTGGCTGGTTTTTTATGGAAAATACCAGCGTTGATATTGGCGGCTTTCCCAAATAGAATAATTAATATCCATCCCGCTTTATTACCAAAATACGGAGGAAAGGGCATGTATGGCACTCATATTCATCAATTGGTGCTGGCTAATAAAGAGGTCGTTACAGGGATTACTATTCACTTGGTCAATGAGATATATGACCAAGGCAAAGTCCTCTTCCAGGTACGGTGCGAGGTGTATGAAAATGATACGGTTGATTCTTTGGCTAATCGAGTTCATCAGCTTGAATATCAATATTTTCCTAAAATTGTAGAAGAATATATATTGAGTTTATAATCTCTTTTTATTTATGTTAGTTTTGCGTTTCGTTAAAAGGGTCAAATGAGCAATCGCAAAATAAAATCAGCATTAATTTCGGTTTTCTATAAAGACGGTCTTGAGTTAATAGTGAAAAAACTGACTGATCAAGGGGTAAAAATCTATTCTACAGGTGGGACCTATACTTTTATTCAAGCGTTGGGGATTCCCGTTACGGCTGTTGAGGACGTTACCGCATATCCGTCAATTTTTGGTGGAAGGGTGAAAACACTGCATCCGAAAATTTTTGGTGGGATTCTTTATCGACGTTCGGATCCTTCGGACCTTAAACAAAAAGAGCAATTCGATATTCCGGATATTGATTTGGTGATAGTTGATCTTTATCCTTTTGAGGAGACGGTGAGATCAGGAGGCAGTGCTTCCGAAATTCTGGAAAAAATTGATATCGGAGGCATTGCACTAATTAGGGGAGCAGCGAAAAATTTTGAAGACGTATTGATCGTACCATCAAGAAATTATTATGGCGAGCTGCTTGAGCTACTTAATACGAGTCAAGGGATAACTACGTTGGCACAAAGAAAGCGGTTTGCTGTTCGGGCTTTTCATATTTCTTCTCATTATGATACGTCAATTTTTGATTACATGAAGGCTGAAGAGGACCTACCCGTTTTTAAAGCTAGTTTCGAGGAACGAAAGTCATTACGATATGGAGAAAATCCACATCAAAAAGGGACTTTTTATGGGGCGTTCAACACCTATTTTGATCAGCTTTTAGGAAAAGACATTTCCTATAATAATTTAATCGATATTGAAGCAGCGGTTCAGTTAATTGCTGAGTTTAAAGAGGCGCCAGCTTTTGGGATTTTGAAGCATAATAATGCGTGTGGATTTGCGGTATCTGGATCAGTAAGGGAAGCCTATTTGAAGGCGTTCAATGCAGATCCTACTTCTGCCTTCGGTGGAATTTTGGTGTGCAATAAGGATTTAGACCTATCCGCGGCAAATGAGATTCAGACACTATTTTTCGAAATCATCATTGCGCCTTCCTACGCCCCAGAGGCCTTGACGCTTTTGGCACAAAAAAAGAATCGAATCATTTTGGCCCAGAAAAAAAGTTTTGATTTAAAAAGGCAGTTTCGATCATTACTAAATGGCATTGTCATCCAAGATTATAATAATACGACGGATTCTTTGGAGGATTTGACGTATGTCACCAACAAAAAGCCAACCGATAATGAGGTTCAAAACTTACTTTTTGCTTCGAAGCTTTGTAAACATTCAAAATCTAACACCATTATTTTGGCCAATCACAATCAATTACTGGCTAGCGGAGTCGGTCAAACCTCTCGTGTGGATGCGTTGGAGCAAGCCATTGCCAAGGCAATAAAATTTGGATTTGATTTAAAAGGAGCAGCGATGGCATCCGATGCTTTTTTTCCATTTCCCGACTGCGTGGAAATTGCCGCAAATACAGGAATAACGGCTATTATCCAGCCAGGTGGATCCATTAAAGATCAGTTATCTATTGATCTTTGTAATGAAAAAGATATGTCAATGGTTTTTACTGGTCATAGACATTTTAAACATTAGTTTAAGATTTAAAAAGAATGATTAACTTAAAGGGCTTAATATAAAGCAATATTATTAATATGGCATTTTTTGATTTTTTCTCAAGTGATATAGCGATTGATTTAGGTACTGCAAACACCTTGATTATTCATAAAGGCAAGGTGGTAGTTGATGAGCCTTCAATTATTGCGATTGACAAAAACACCAATAAGGTTTTGGCAATTGGTCGTGAGGCCATGCAGATGCATGAAAAAACGCATGATAACATCAAAACCATTAGACCCTTGAAGGATGGGGTGATCGCAGATTTCCATGCGGCGGAACATATGATTAGGGGAATGATCAAAATGATCGAAGGTAATAATAAAAGATGGTTACCATCATCTCATAGGATGGTCATTTGTATTCCTTCAGGAATTACGGAGGTGGAAAAACGTGCAGTACGAGATTCGGCTGAGCATGCAGGTGCCAAAGAAGTTTATATGATCCATGAGCCTATTGCTGCAGCCATCGGTATCGGTATTAATATTAGCCAGCCGATTGGCTCGATGGTGGTTGATATTGGCGGGGGGACTACTGAAATTGCCGTTATCGCACTTTCAGGAATTGTAGCTGATCAGTCAATTCGAGTCGCAGGAGATTCCTTCAATAAGGATATATTGGATTATATGCGTAGGCAGCACAATCTTTTAATAGGTGAGCGTACAGCGGAGCGGGTCAAAATAGAGATTGGATCCGCACTTACAGAATTAGAAGATGGGCCTGAAGATTATGAAATAAGGGGTAGAGATTTAATGACTGGGATTCCCAAAGTAATTAAAATATCCTATCCAGAGATCGCGTTTGCGATAGATAAGTCGGTTTCAAAAATTGAAGAAGCAGTACTTAAGGCCTTAGAAATATCGCCACCTGAGTTGTCTGCGGATATTTATGAAAATGGAATTTATTTAACAGGAGGAGGCGCCCTGCTTAGGGGTTTAGACAAGCGACTTTCCTTGAAGACGAAATTATCCATTCATATAGCGGAAGATCCATTAAGAGCCGTGGTTCGAGGTACAGGAATGGCGATAAAAGACATTGAAAATTATAGAGCCGTATTAATGACTTAGATGCAAACGTTATTTGCCTTTTTATTTCGTAACAGGGTATTTGGAGTTTTTATTTTCTTAGAGGCCATTTGTATTTGGCTTCTATTTTTTTATAACAATCAATATAATTCCTATTTTTTTAATTCTTCCAATGCGATTATTGGGACTGTTTATGAGAAGGCAAATAATTCTAAAAGCTATTTTAGGTTACTTGAAGTAAACCAATCATTGGCGGAAGAAAATGCATCACTTCGAATGGAATTGGCAAGGAGGAATATGGATCCTCTTTTGTATGATACGCTCTATAGAAACTTTATTGTCATCCCATCTCGTGTGGTTAATAATGAATTCCGAGGATATGAAAATTACCTGACAATTGATAAAGGATCTTTGTCTGACATTAGTCCAGGTATGGGCGTAATCACTAAAAATGGCGTAGTGGGAATCATTAAGTCAGTCAGTGAGCATTATTCGACCATAACTTCAGTATTGAATCAGAAAGTTATGATTTCGGCCCTACTGAAAAACTCTAATACCCTATGTACCGTACAATGGAATTCGGAGGGTCCTTTGATCGCCGACATCAAATACATCCCAAGGCATATACCGATTCGTATTGGAGAAGCTATTACGACTTCTGGATTTAGTGCAATTTTCCCAAAGGATATTGCGATAGGCAAGTTACTATCTTTCGAATTGTCAGATGAACTGCCTTTTTATAGAGCAAAAATTCAATTGTCTGCAGACTTTTCTTCCTTGGATTATGTCTATATTATTAAAAATGAAATGAAGCAGGAACTAGATAGTCTGCAGTCACTTTTATGAAAAGAATTAATTGGCCTTTGCTTATTTACTACGGAGTAGTTTATCTCTTATTGCAGATACCACTACTGCATAAATTAGTTCTTTTTGATATAGCTTTTGGATTTTTTTATATTGGATTTTTATTATTTTATCCACTTGGTCAACCGCCAATTTCCAGATTGGTTGTCGGTTTTTTAACAGGTCTTTTCATCGATGTATTCTCTAATACACCAGGGCTTCATGCAGGCGTTTGCACATTTGTGATGTTGATTAGGGATAATTGGCTAAAGAGTATACTTGAATACGAAGAGAAGGCACCTAACTTGACTTTATACAGGCTTAAATTTAGGGGGTTTTGGTTTTATGTGTTACCACTGATCTTTGTTCACCACACCCTAATCTTTTGGATCGAATATGGGACATTTTCAGGAATTTGGATGACGTTTGATCGAATATTGGCGAGTACGTTATTTTCATTTTTTATAGTGGTGCTGATTAATTTGGTAATAGTTAAGAGACTCAATCGAATATGACGGAGCGAATTTTTGGGATAAGGTTATTTCTGGTTTTGACCATTTTAATATTGTCGATAAGGCTCTTTAGTATTCAGATTATAGATAAAACCTACAAAAAAGCAGCCGAGGGGAATTTCATAAAAAAAATAATTGATTATCCTTACAGAGGGCTCATTTATGATAGATATGGGGAATTATTGGTCTATAATGAGCCTGTTTTTGATATTGAAATTCTTCCACGTGAAGCCAAGTTGGAAGATTCAGTCGACATTAAAGCTCTTTTTGACATCACGCAAGAAGATTTCGATAAACGCTATCAAAAGGCTAGGCGGTTTTCTAAAAACCTTTCATCGATATTTTATGAAAAATTATCTAATGAAAGATTTGCCAAAATTCAGGATAGACTCATTGATTTCGAAGGATTTAGTGTTCAATCTCGAATTACGAGAGGTTATACTGTCAATGCATTATCAAACGCGCTAGGCTATGTTGGGCAAGTGACTAGTCAGCAAATTGGTATGGATACCTCAGGGTATTACAAGTCGGGTGATAATATCGGGGTGACGGGTATAGAAAATACTTATGAAGAGTATTTGAGGGGATTGCGAGGGGTCCGATTTAATAAGGTGGATGTGCGAGGGGTTTACATGGGTGCTTATGAAAACGGGAGTTTTGATACGTTGTCTATACCCGGCCTTGATATACGGCTGACTGTGGATGCCGAGTTACAATTGTACGCGGAAAAACTCATGAAAGATAAGATAGGAAGTGTGGTGGCGATTGACCCGACTACAGGCGAAATACTGGCGTTGGTTTCTTCACCTACTTACGATCCCGTCTTACTTACGGGAAGGGAGTACTCAAAAAACTATTTGGACATCCAATCGGATACTACAAAGCCTTTATTTAACCGTCCGCTACAGGCCATGTATCCACCAGGCTCAATGTTTAAAACAATTCAGGCGCTTATCGCCTTACAAGATCATAAGATTGAAGCAAAGGAGATTATTAAGGTAGATGGCTCCTTAATCGGAGATCATGCGCCTCCAGGGCCTTATGACGTTGAGCGTGCGATAACCAAGTCATCAAATAATTATTTTTTTAAAGTTTTCCGAAGAGTCATTCAACAAGGAATAGACGCAAATCCCTATATCGATACGCGTATAGGTTTTGAGAATTGGCGCATTCATGTGCTTCAATTTGGTTTTGGACAAAACTTAGGGGTAGATCTGCCGAATGAAAAATCAGGCTTTGTGCCAAGCTTGGAATTTTATGATAAAATATATGGTAAGGATAGGTGGAAGTTTTCAAATATTTATTCTTTAAGCATTGGCCAAGGAGAGTTAAATGTGACGCCTATGCAAATGGCCAATTTAGGCGCAATATTGGCCAATAGAGGGTTTTTTTATGCACCTCATATCGTTAAAAAAGTAGGAGATATAAATAATAGTGAGCTGGAAAGACATTTCGTAGGGGTAGATTCGGCACATTTTCAATCAGTCTTAGATGGGATGCAAGCACTTGTTTCTGTTCCTGGTTCTAGAGGGTATATTCCTGGTTTGATTTTTTGTGGTAAGACCAGTACAGTACAAAATTCCCAAGGTATTGACCATTCTGGA
This sequence comes from Flammeovirgaceae bacterium, assembly GCA_013204595.1. GTDB lineage: Bacteria > Bacteroidota > Bacteroidia > Cytophagales > Cyclobacteriaceae > UBA4465. The sequence continues at coordinate 17,270 of JABMNK010000069.1, read as the reverse complement.
TTTATGGGATTTGCCCCTAGGGAAAATCCTAAAATTGCCATTGCGGTTTATGTTGAAAACTCGGGATGGGGTGCGCGAGCAGCTCTTTCAACGGCCAGTTTGTTAATTGAGAAATACATAACAGGCACAGTAAAAAAAGTATGGCTTGAAGAGTATGTATTAAAAGGAGATTTTGAGGATGCAAAACCAAATTAAATATCAGGTTGATTTTTTGGCGATCGTATATTTTGTCCTACTAGTGATGTTGGGATGGTTGAATATTTATGCGGCAGATTATGATCCCGAATTGAATAATTCTATTTTCAGTTTAGATCAAAGCGCGGCCAAGCAGATGCTCTGGATAAGTGCCTCAATTCTTTTGATAGCAATTGTTTTTATTTTGGATTATCGGTTTTACGAATCGTTTGGATACATCATTTACTTCGGTGTAATTATTTTGCTTGTGGCCGTATTGTTTTTAGGAAAAGAAGTGGCGGGATCAACTTCTTGGTTTGAGATAGGATTTATAAAAGTACAGCCTTCCGAATTCGCAAAAATTGGAGCCGCCATTGGTTTGGCTAAGTACCTCAGTACGTATGATGATCAGCGGTTTAAAAAACAAAGATTACGTAGGTCAGCTGCTTTTTTTCTGCTTCCGATGGCATTGATTATTCTTCAAGGTGATTTGGGTTCTGCTATGGTATATGGAAGTTTAGTAATTGTTTTATTTCGGGAAGGATTGTCTGTCAGACTTCTGCTTTTTGCTCTTTATATTTTGTTGATATTTTTTTTAACCTTACTACTGGACCAGTGGATTTTATTGGTTGTTATCTTAGCCATTTCTTTAATTGCCCTGGGGCTATTTGCTAGGGCAACAAAGGGTTTTGTGAAGATCATTTCTATAATCCTATTAACATTCTGCTTAGTAAAAAGTGTTGATATTGTGCTTAATGATGTACTCAAGGCGCATCAAAAACAACGGGTTTTATCCTTGATAAATCCCAATGCAGATCCATTGGGTATCGGATGGAATGTAATGCAGTCCAAAATAGCCATAGGCTCAGGTGGGTTTATGGGAAAAGGTTTTTTGAAAGGGACTCAAACGAAGTTTGATTTTGTCCCAGCTCAGACAACAGATTTTATTTTCTGCACCATCGGAGAGGAACATGGCTGGTTAGGAGGCACATTTATAATGATTATTTTTGGCGCTTTTTTTATGAGGTTATTGATGATCGCAGAGCGTCAAAAGTCAGCCTTTGTGCGAATTTATGGGTACGCTGTTTTTTCTATTATGTTTTTTCATTTCGCGATCAATATAGCCATGACAATAGGATTATTCCCAGTAATAGGAATTCCTTTGCCCTTTTTTAGCTATGGAGGATCTAGTTTATGGACTTTTACTGCCTTACTTTTTATTTTATTAAAACTGGATAGTAAAAGGGCTAGTTTCTTGCAACATTAATTAGCGAAATCGCCTAAAAACGATTTTAAGTAATTCTTTTACTTCCTCTGAACTCATTTCCCATTGGTACTCTTTGGCCGCTGAATTAATTAAAAACTCTACTGCCATGTCAAAGGTTTCAAAGGTCTCAATCTTGTCAATTGTTTCTACGAATTTCTGATCATCGTTTCCAAATAATTCTTTGACAAATAGGTATCGATAATTGATCGAGATATTGTCCATAATACTGGATATACCTTGTTGTTCATGCGCCTCAGCGATCGTTGTTAATTCTGTATCGAATTCATCATTTATGGCATCATTAACCGATTGAATTTTTTCTTCAGAAGAATCGTCACTGCTCTTTTGATCATTTGAGTACCCGGAGGAATGAGAAGGATCAATGGAAGGGATATTTTTGAAGACCACGTCAATGGGGTTTTCTAGAGGGTAATCTGTTTTTTCTTCTATCTCATCGAGCGTTTTAAATTCGATTATTGAACTATCTATTTCTTCATTCAAATCAAAATCAGCATCAAAGCCCTCAAGTTTTTCATTGTCAAAATCTTCGTTGTTTTCATCTTCGATTGCCGATAGATTAGGTTCGTTCTGGGTATCTGCTGCGGACAAGTTAACCGAATCAGGGATTAAATAATTATCACTATCAAGGCTATTTTTCAGCTCGTTTCCATCAGAATCAGTAATTGAGTCAGTATCGAAGGTTAACTCTGTAGTAGTTTCTTCGTCCAAAAGAGTGCCATCCTCGATGGAATTCGCACTATCGTTATCCGCTGGATGTTCAGACACATCGATAATCATTTCTTGTTCTTGAGCAGGTTGAAATGATATTGTTTCCTTTGTGGTTTCAGGATTTAAAGTAGGCGAGATGTCTGCGCTGGATTCGTCTAGGAAAGGGGTATCATCGGGTGTAGCCATTAGCGATTCGCTATGCTCCTCTATTTTTTCAATAGACCCTTCAATAGAAGGATCAATAGCAGAGCTCGCCTCCTCAGATTCTTCAAAAGTATTCTTCCGTTCTGGTTCGTCCGTATTATCAAGAAGGTATTCTTCCTTACTTTCCAAGGCCCATTGATAATCACGGTCTGTAGTTGTTTTATTATCGTTTTCTTCAGTGTTTATGTCCTCATTCTTTTCTGAATCCAATGGTGTGTCTTTTAATGATTCTAGAAGTGTGGTTTGCTCACTTTCCTCAGTGCTAGCCTCATCTATTAAGGGCTCAAGCTCACTTTCTTCTGATAACGAGCGGATGATAACTTGATTTTCTGAAGGCAATTCTCTTGATTGGATTGGAGATTCGAAAAGTTGTTGTTTTTCTAAAATTAGAATACTAGATAATTCTTTGACTATATCACTTTCGTTGACCATGTTCTGACTAAAAAATTGCTCTGCTTCTTTTTTAATTCTTTTTTTATCTATGGCGTCAAAATCGTTTAAAAATTCGATGATTTTGGATTTGTGTAAATCCAGATATTTGGAAAGTTGTTGAATGAATTTAGGATTAATTTCTTCATCACGCTTTTTATTAATTTCATTATCCAAAAAAGTCGCGGGGTCAAAACAAAGAATAATGACATCTTCTACAGCGGTTTCAATTAAGGGTTTTAAGTTTTTGGCATCAATCGAAATATGCTGCGAAAGAATATTCATAAATTTGGTCATTGCCTCTTTGACCTCAGATGCTTTATAATTAAAGTAAGGACTTTCGATTTTTTTTATTTCTTTTTGCCATAAGTTAAATAGTGCCTTGACTATGAATAAATTTAGCTGTTTGATAGAAGAGAGAGAGAGAATATCTTTACCCGACAAGGTATCCTTTTCTTTAAAGGATCGCGCAATTAATTGTTCGGCAAAAACTGATTTGTATTGTCTGATGAAATTTTGATTAAATTTTTTGGTTAGCATATATGAAAACGGATAATGAATCAAGTAATTCTAGTCCTAATATGGTAAAGCTATTGATTGATTGGCTAAAAATGAAAAAGTGTTTAAGAATTTGGTGAATGATATTTAATGAGGACACAAAGAAGAAAGAAATAAGGATTAACTAAATCATTTTTGTCTTTCAGATTCGTTAGATTCTTCTAAATCAATTTCCTTTTTTAAGGAATGGGACTTTCGTTGTGCGCTATTGATAGGTTAATGAATTTATTTTAAACAGAAATGGCATGTTGGATTTAATAACTCCTAAAAGGCAATCTGGTCAGATTGAAGTAATCTGTGGGTCAATGTTTAGTGGAAAAACGAAAGAATTGATTCGAAGATTGGATGCGGTGTCTCAAGAAGGAAAGAAAATTCGAGTTTTTAAACCGTCAATTGATGTTCGCTATAGCGAAGATCGTATTATTTCACATGATGCCAAGTCCCTTAATTGTCTTTCTGTTAAAAATCCGATGGAGATGTTAAATCAGTTATTGGATGTTGAGGTAATTGGTATTGATGAAGTTCAATTTTTTGATGATAGTATTGTGCACGTAGTTAATATGCTTGCTAATCAAGGAAAAAGGGTCATATTAGCGGGTCTTGACATGGATTATAAGGGTAATCCTTTTGGTCCAGTGCCTAAATTGATTGGTGTAGCCGAATTTGTGACGAAATTACATGCAACATGTACAAGATGTGGAGGGTTAGCTTCATTTTCGCAGAGACTATCTGCGAGGGATCAAACCATATTATTGGGCGAAAAAGAGTACTACCAGGCGGTATGTAGAAAATGTTTTTATGGTTAATTATCGAGGTATTTTCTTATCATTTCTTTTTGTATTGTCATCAATAATGGTGTTAGGTCAAGGAATCCCAGTAGGGACTTGGCGCAGTCATTTCAGCTATTCGCAAGGGTTACACCTTACCTCGGGTAATGAAATTATTTTCTGTGCAGCGATTAATGGACTATTCAATGTTGCGAATAATTCAACTGAAATCATGGATAAAAATGTAGGGTTGTCTGGAGTTAGTGTGACGGCCTTAACTTTTTTGAATGACCTCGAGGTTTTAATCTTGGGCTATGAGGATGGCACCATTGATTTTGTGTTTAGTGATGAGGTGGTCCCAATTCTCGCTATTAAGAATGCGAATATAATATCTGAAAGAGGTATCAATGATCTTACGAGAAATAATGATTTGATATACGTTGCTACTGACATGGGAATTGCCGTACTCAACTTAAGCCTAAATGAGGTAATAGACTTTTATAGAGAGATTGGGCCAGACGGAGCGCCTGTAATAGTGAAAGACCTAATGCTTTTTAATGACAGTTTGTTTGCTGTTACAGATTTGGGTATTATCGCAGCGAACACAGAATCGAATTTGTTGGATTTTAATAATTGGTATTTATACCAGGAAACAGCTGGGTTTCACTCAACCCAATTGTTCCTGATGGACAATCAGCTCAAGGTATTGGCGGATGGATTCATTTCTTCGAAAATCACTAGCAGCTGGGATACTTTAATGATATTACCAGAGGGGATTAACCATATCGCTTCTTTTGGCGGAAATGTTTATGCACTTTCCGACGCAACGATCTATCAGATTATTGGCGATGAGATGGTCGTCGTTGCTGACGATTCATTTTCAGCAGGAAATGAACTCATTGTGCTTGAAAATGAATTTTGGATTGCGGATAGCATGGAGGGACTGGTCAACATCAAAAACGGAATTACTCAAGTGTTTAAGCCCCAAGGGCCAATAGATGATGTGATCAGTAAACTGGACGTAGTATCGGGTGCCGTATATGGATTCCACGCACCTGATCCAGAGCTTTCAAATACCGTCAATACGATTGGATACTCTATTTTTGACGGCAATCAATGGTCAACAAATAGGGTTGCTGACTTTGAGAATATATCTGGTGCCATAAGTTATCAGGATAAAATATTTTTGTCCTCTCATGGTTATGGTCTTTATAATTTGACAGACGATAACATCGTCTTACCAGAATTATTGAACGGCGCTGTCGTTACGGATATGGCTGTCGCTGAGGATTTACTTTGGGTTACCCGTTATTCATCTACAACTCCTTTAGGAAGTTTTGATGGCATTGACATGGATTTCTTATCTAGTAGCCAATTGGCTACCTCAAACCCGCTGTCTCTTGACGTTGGTTTGGGACCTGTTTTATATATGCGCAGAGGTGGGGGTGACAATTATGGACTGGTGGCCTATGATCCTTTTGATAATTATACTACCGTTTTCAATATTAATGATGGGTTGCCGTCAAGTCGTATTAATGATTTTCAGGTTAATCTAGATAATGAGGTCTGGTTGGCTACGGATGAAGGTTTGGCCTATTTTCCGAGGGCATCTTCTTTAGCGGATGTGCAGGCCTATCCACCTTATTTTGAAAATGAAATATTATTTGAAAATGAAATAGTCAATGCCATTACCTTTGACGGAGGTAATAGATTGTGGCTGGGTACTGAACGTGGCGTATGGGCTTTTTCCGAATCAATTCAAACGATGATTCATCATTTTACTGCAGAGAACTCCTTTCTACCTTCTAACCATATCGAGAAGTTGACATATGATGGCAAGACAGGAGCACTTTTTGTGCTCACAGATAAGGGCCTTGTCTCTTACCAAACCAACTCATCAGCCCCTTTGGAAGCGAATGTGGATGTTAAGATTTATCCGAACCCCATCAGGGAAGATTATGCAGGTGAGTTGGTAATTACCGGTTTAGTAGCCAATGCGTCTGTTAAATTCACTACTATTGAGGGATTTATTTTGGATGAAATACAAGCCAACGGTAGTACGGCCTCTTGGGATTTGACCAAATTTAACGGCGAAAGGTTGGCTAATGGAATTTATTTGGTTTTTGCTTCAGGACGGGATGGTGAGGAAACATTTGTAGGAAAATTCGCGATCCTTAGATGATTATCAAAACAGAAGGAATCGTTATTAACTATATTAAGTTTCGAGAATCATCTATTATCATTAGAATTTTCACACAAGACTTAGGTTTTCAATCCTTTATTCTCAATGGAATCAGAAGCATAAGATCAAAAAAAAGTATTGGTGTCTTTCAGCCTTTGAATCTTGTTGAGTTAGTAGCATTTAAATCACCAAAAGCAGCTATTTTTAGACTAAATGAATGCAAAATTCTGTATCCAACCGCATCTTTTCAAATTGATCTTAGAAAAAGTGCCATTGTTATGTTCTGTTCTGAATTGCTCAACAAAACACTTTTTCATGAGCACAATGAAAATAATCAATTGTATTTATTTTTTAAAGCTGAGATTATTTCCCTCGAGAGATTGACCATCGGCTTTGAATCTTTCCATGTCTATTTTGCCATAAAGTACGCGGCACATTTGGGTTTTTTTATTCAATCAGTGGAGCAATTATTACCTTATAAAGCAGATTTAAATTCAGCTCTTTACTTATTTATGGAACGTATGGTCGAGGCAGATCACTATGTTAATGAGCCTGCGACTGGTGAGTTGAGGGCCCTAGCATTGAAACAGATCCTTGATTATTATTCTCGTCACATAGATAATTTTGGAGAAATCAAATCATTGAAGATTTTACAGCAAGTCTTCAAATGAATGTATATTTGAAATCCTAAATAATTTAATTATTTGACGATACGACGCGTACGATATATTATTTTCTTAAGAGATGTTTTGATCCTTTCGGTATCCGCATTCGGAGGACCTCAAGCGCATATTGCTCTTTTTTTGAACATGATGGTTAAAAAAAGAGGATATTTATCTGAAACTGATTTGATAGAGCTTTATGCCTTGTGCCAAATCTTGCCGGGCCCAACCTCAAGTCAAACGATAACGGCCATGGGGTATAAAATAGGAGGCATTAAGTTGGCCTATTTAACATTGTTGGTATGGGTATTGCCCGCGGTAATACTTATGACAGGGGCAGCTTTAATGGTGGATTTTTTTCAAGATCAAAATATTTCTTTAGCCTTTTTAAGGTTTATCCAGCCTATGGCAGTTGGAATAGTGGCTTATTCCGCCTATAGAATAGCCAGTAATGTGGTTTCCACAAAGGAGGGTTATTTTCTGATGATCATTTCGGTCTTTTTTTCTTTTTATTTAAGAACGCCCTATGCTTTTCCAGCTTTATTATTGATGGGTGGTTTTGTGACAGCATTTAAGTTTAAGCAGCAACCAAAGGAAGAAAAAAACCCATTGAAAATCAATTGGTCCTACTTTCTCATTTGGTTAATGGTGCTCATTGTGGCAGGCCTTTTTGGCACTTTTTTTAATGTAGTACCGATAAAGATTTTTGAGAATTTTTATCGCAATGGCTCGTTGATATTTGGCGGTGGACAAGTATTGATTCCTTTGCTTTTTACTGAGTTTGTGGAATTTAAACAATTCCTCACCTCAGAACAATTTATTTCTGGCTATGCATTGGTTCAGGCTTTGCCAGGGCCTACCTTTTCTTTTGCAGCTTACTTGGGGGCATTGATTATGAATGATTGGGGTACGGGAGGTCAAATCCTAGGGGCCTTGGTTGCCACCTTGGGCATTTTTCTGCCAGGCACCTTCTTAATCTTTTTTTTTTCCAGGTTTTGGGAAGATGTCAAGCGCTATCGAATGATCAAAGCCTCTCTAGAAGGAATTAATGCCGTAAGTTCAGGATTGGTTATTGCAGCAACGCTTTACCTTATTGAGCCAATTCAAGTCACACCCCTCAATTACTTGTTGATGTTCGGGACAGCGGGAATACTTTTTTTTACTAAAATCCCTACCCCCTTCATTATTTTGGCAGGACTTGTTATGGGGTTTTTGCTGAGTTAACCCTGAATTGACACTCCTTGGTTAATTAGGGTTGAATTTTTTCATAATCAAATTCGCTCAAAAATTTCTTGGCTTGATCAAGATTTTGAAAATCAAATATATTGATATCCCCTTTGTTGCTATGAATCTCAACTTTAATCGTATCTACTTCCAAGTTAATTGCTAATGGATTAGCGATTAACTTGGAAGTACTAGTAACACCATCTTTTACCTTGTAAGAGAGGGTTACTATTTTTCTTTTAATTCTACCGCAGTAGGAACAATTAAACTCTTGATTAAGCGTCCCATCCCAAAATGCAGTAGCTTCTTTTGCAACTTCCTCCTTAACAAGACGGAGGGTTTGAAAGCCGCAGTTATCACATTCGTGCGCGTTAAGATGACCTTTGTATTTTTCAATTTGAGTATCCCCGGTTGCTTCATCAATCCAAACATCGTAATCAACTGAAAATACGTTTTCTTCTGCTTGCATTCCTTCATCCAAATAGGCATCTTCTTCTGCTTCACTGAGCAACTTCATTTTATTGCCTGTTTTAGGGTTAATTCGTGGAGTGTGGCGCAATCTTGCCAAACGTGCACGTATTTTTCCAGGATAATAATACGTAAATATCAAATGAGCAACATATCCATGCAACGTGGCGAAGCAAAGAGCCATAAACATTCTTATGGTAAACCATATTATGCTGATGATAACGATGTCATTAAGACGAGAGTTTATGATAAAGAAAATAGCAAAAGCGATCAGGAATTGGGAACTTCTGAGTATTTTGATCTCATACTCACTTGCCAAATCAAATTTTTGTTTTAAAGTTTTTTTGGATTTGTAGTTAATCCAATAGGCAAAGACTAAAAGGGAAGCGGCGACAATGGACAATACGAAAAGTATTTCCATGACATTCTTCCAAATATCTAAAAAGTAAAAATATGATTCTTGATTTTCCATTTTAATCTATTTTTGTAAATGCTTACCAAAATTAAAGAAAGGTGTATGATATATCTAGAAAAAACGGATTTGGTTTTTAATTAATTTCCAAAAAAACGCTGATTATCTTAAATAAGAGACAATTAATTTCATAAAATAAGCGATAATACTACCAACTAACTATTTTTACTTTGAAACAGGTTTCATTATTAGCTTTATTTTTTAGTTTAGAATTAAACAATTTGAAATGCCTCAGAATAAAATAGTTGCCGGTGAGACAGGTGTAGTTACGGATACGCTACTGGTTGAAATTGCTTGGGAAGTACTCAATCAAGTAGGGGGTATTTATACAGTTATCAGGTCTAAGGTACCGACAGTCATTGAAAGGTGGCAGGAAAATTATTGCTTAATTGGCCCTTACATGAGGGATCAAGTAATGAATGAATTTGAACCTTCTGAAGATGAGAATGATCCGTTTTATAAAGCAGTAAAAAAATGTCAAGAGTTGGGCATTGGGATTCATTATGGGCAGTGGCTTGTGAGTGGTAGGCCGAAAGTGGTTTTGATGGATCTTGAGTCTATGCATTTTCGACTTGGAGAAATAAAATATCACTTATGGAACGACCACGGAATTGCTACCCCCGTAGATGATATTTTACTAAATGATGTCGTTATTTTTGGAGAAATGATTCAAATTTATTTGAGCATTTTAGCGGATAGCGCCCCCCTTGATAAAAAAATTATTGCGCATTATCACGAGTGGATGTGTGCTTCCGGATTGCCGGCATTGAGAAAAAAGGGGACGTCGATCACTACGATATTCACAACCCATGCGACGTTATTAGGAAGGTATCTGGCAATGAATGATCCGAATTTTTATGACCGTCTGTTTTTTTTAGATTGGGCCAAAGAAGCAAAGCATTTTAATATTGAGTCTAGCGTTGCCATTGAGCGCGCTGCTACACACGGAGCACATGTATTTACCACCGTTAGTGAGGTTACAGCAAATGAATGTCGACAGCTTTTAGGTAGAAACCCAGAAGTAATTTTACCCAATGGTATTAATAATATTCGTTTTGAAGCCTTGCACCAGTTTCAGAATTTACATGCCGAGTTCAAAAATAAAATACATCAATTTACGATGTCGCATTTTTTTTCCAACTATACATTTGACTTAGATAAAACCATTTATTTTTTCACCTCTGGTAGATATGAATTCCGAAATAAGGGCTACGATTTGACATTGGAAGCCCTAGCTCGACTTAATCATAGATTAAAAGAAAGTGGATCTGATGTTACGGTGGTGATGTTTTTCATTACCAAAAAACCGTATCATTCTATAAATCCTGATATTTTACATTCGAGGGCTTCTTTGGAAGAATTAAAGCATACGATCGAAGCCATTCAAAAACAAGTAAGTGATAGATTGCTTTATGAATCCATATCCCAAAAGAGCAGTAAGTTGCCAGATTTGGGAAGTTTAGTAGATGATTACTGGAGATTGCGCTATAGGAGAACACTACAGTCTTGGAGGTCCCATACGTTACCGCCAATAGTGACACATAATTTGGTGAACCATCAACAGGATGAAATCTTGAATTTTTTGAATAGTGCTAATTTAATTAATCACGAATCGGATCGAGTGAAAGTTGTGTACCATCCGGACTTCATTAACTACACAAATCCATTATTGGCAATGGAATACAATCAATTTGTTCGAGGGTGTCATTTGGGAATTTTTCCTAGCTATTATGAGCCGTGGGGGTATACCCCATTGGAATGTATGGCTAGCGGGGTTCCTGCTGTGACCAGTGATTTAGCTGGTTTTGGTGGCTATATTAAGGCACATCTAAAAGCACACGAAGATTATGGCTTGTATTTGATAGATCGACAGCATTATAGTTTTGACGATGCGGCCAATCAGTTGACAGATCGGATGTTTTCCTTTGTGAATCTCAATAGGAGAGATAGAATCAATCTACGCAATAAGGCAGAATCTGCTTCCGTGCAATTTGACTGGAAAAATTTGATCAAATATTACGAGGAGGCTTATGCTTTAGCCCTTAGTTTTGATGAGAATTGACAGAAGCATTTAATTGAGCTGCTTGATTGAACAATTTTTTGGCGCGCACATAAATTTCATTTTGTTCATTAAAAATGGGATAAAAACCTTCATTATTCCAAATACGACGTCCGATATAAGCTTTTACCAATATTTTTAGCTGATCCTTTGTATTCTCATAGTCATTACGATCAAAGGTGACACCATTAGTAGTCGCATGATGGATGAGATCATCCAATTGTACTTGACTTAATTCAAATTCTGAAATAAATTGGTCTAGACCAAGCGTTCTCAAATCATTTTCATGATCCTGTGAATAGTTCAACGCATATTCGGCTACCGTATTGGAGGTAAATAAATGATTGAGGTAGGAGCTGTTTTTGGAAGTATCATAAGCCACAAAATAGTCAGGAACAATACCTCCTCCCCCATAGACGACTCTTCCATTAGCTGTTTTATAGACAAGAGAGTCATTTAGTTGTATGCTGTCTTTTACAAACATTTCACCATTACTAAATCGTTTGAAGTATTCATTGTTGTAATCGGCGAGATTGTCCTGATATGGTTTTTGGATACATCTGCCACTTGGTGTATAGTACCTAGAAATAGTTAAACGCAGTTCGCTGCCATCATCTAGGGAAATGGGCATTTGTACCAATCCCTTGCCAAAGGATCGTCGCCCGACAATAAGTGCGCGATCATGATCTTGAAGTGCCCCTGCAACTATTTCCGAGGCCGAAGCCGAGCCTTCGTCCATTAGGACAATCAGGGCTCCTTTCTTGAAAGATCCCTGTTTGGTGGCGCGGTGCTCGTTGTTGAATCTGGCTCGCTTTCCTTGGGTATAAACGATCATTTTACCATCATCCAAAAACTCATCTACCATATTTACCGCACGATCCATATAACCCCCTGGATTACCCGTTAGGTCCAATAGGAGCTTATTCATGCCTTTTTTGGATAGTGAGTCCAGCGCTACTTTAAATTCCGTAAAGGTGCTAGCCGAAAACCTACTCACTTTAATGTAGCCAGTGGTTTTATCGATCATATAGGATGCGTCTACTGAAAATTGTGGAATGACGTCCCTTTCAATGGTAAAATTAAGTAATTCCGGGTGCCCTGCGCGGTAAATATAAACGGCGACTGTTGATCCTTTAACCCCTCTTAGTCGTTTGACAACATCGCTAGTTTTTAGGCCAATACCTGCCACATTTTCTTCATTGACTTTTACTATTTTGTCTCCAGGCTTAATCCCAAGTTTTTCGGAGGGCCCGCCGCTGAGGGGTGTGACGACATAAATAGTGTCATGAAAAATATTGAATTCAATCCCGATACCTTCGAAGTTTCCTTTTAATTGACTATCTGTGATCGCTCGATTTTCTGTGCTAATATAAGCCGAATGCGGATCTAATTTGGCTAGCATTTCTTCAATCAGCTCCTCAACTATTTTTTCCTGAGAGACCTCATCAACATAGTCATTTTCGATATAAGAGATTACTTCCTTGAGTTTGTGATATCCGTTGATTAATAGGGGTCTTTCAACATCGAAGTCATTAATTTGAGAGCCAATCAACATTCCCAGACTTATCGCTAATCCAATATAAATAGGAATTTTGTTGGTGGTTTGAGCGTTTTTTTCGTGCATTCTTCAATTTTGTGTTACTTGAAGTAAAGATGGATCAAAATAAAATATTAAGCCAATGGGATTGAAATTTGATTTTTTTGATCGGTATGATTAGATGAATTTTTATATTTGATCTACTTTGCAAAATCGAGAAAAACGCGATATAATCACTGGGTCTAGTAACTATTATTCACGGCCCTCCTTAACAGCAAGGAAGACACTATTACGAAAAACAAAGAAATCACTTTATCCGCTAAAAGGAACAAGAAAAAACGAATGGGACGCATTATAGCCATTGACTATGGATCAAAGCGCAGCGGTATTGCCACTACTGATCCGCTGCGCCTTATAGCAACTCCTTTGAAAGGACTTCCTACCCATCAGGTTTTCGATTTCCTGACGGAATACTTTGCCAAAGAGCAAGTAGATCAAGTGATAGTGGGGTGGCCGACCCAATTGGATGGCTCGGACACTAATAATACACCATTAGTACAAGCGTTTTTGAACAGATTTAGGAAATTATTTCCAGATATGCGCGTATTTTTGCAAGATGAACGTAACACATCTAAGCAAGCAATGGTCTCAATGATTCAAAGTGGCGTAAGCAAAAAAGGCAGGCGTGATAAATTGGCTGTGGACAAAGTGAGTGCCGTTATTATTTTACAATCTTACATGGAAGCTAACTCATGATTTATCCCATTGTACTCTATGGAGATCCGGTATTAAAGAAAAAGGCGCTGGATTTGGTTCCTGAAACCGTCAACTTGATTGAATTGGTCGAAGATATGTTTGCCACGATGAAAGGGGCCAATGGTGTGGGATTGGCCGCTCCTCAAATTGGCAAATCAATTCGACTCTTCGTTATGGACAGCTCACCCATGAAGGAGGAGGGAGTTCGTCAGGTTTTCGTGAATCCAATTATGATTGAAGAATCAGGTGAAGACTGGGCCTTTGAAGAGGGCTGTTTAAGCATACCAGGAATCAGAGAAGATGTGCTGCGCCCGTCTCATATAAAAATTACTTTTTGGGATGAACACTGGAAGAAGCAGACCAAAGCATTTGATGGTCTAGATGCCAGAGTTATCCAACATGAATATGATCATATTGAAGGTGTATTGTTTACGGATCACATCACGGCCTTCAAAAAGAGGCTTCTTAAAAGCAAATTGACCAACATCAGTAAAGGTAAGATAGATGCTGAATACAAGGTAAAAATGCCAGCAAAACGATGATGCCTTTGCGTACGACTTTAATACAGTCGGAGTTGCACTGGGAAAATGTAGCAGCTAATTTGGCTCATTTTGAAGAGCTGATTTGGGAGTTACCTTCAACCGATTTGATCATTCTACCAGAAATGTTTTCAACAGGTTTCAGCATGAATCCTGAACTTCTTTCTGAAGCCGTCCATACCAGAACTTTCCGATGGATGCGGCAGATTTCAGAACAAAAAAATACTGTACTGATGGGGAGTTATATCGTACGGGATCAAGGAAATTTCTTTAATCGTTTATATGCCGTTTATCCCGATGGATCCAGTCATTTTTATGATAAGAAACATTTGTTTGGCCTTGCCGGAGAACAGGAACATTACACCTCTGGAAGTCAAAAATTAATCATTGAGATAAAAGGTTGGAGAATTTGTCCTATGATCTGTTATGACCTAAGGTTCCCGATATGGTCACGGTCAAGAGCCTCATTCGATCAACTATATGAGTATGATTTGCTTGTTTATGTGGCAAGTTGGCCGAAGCCAAGGATCAATGCTTGGGATACCTTACTAGCGGCAAGGGCCATAGAAAATCAGAGCTACGCGATTGGTGTCAATCGACTGGGCACGGATGGCAATGCTTTGGAATACTGTGGACATTCGGCTGTTTACGATTTTTTGGGAAAGAACCAATTAGATTTGGGAGAAACAGCGGGTATTCACACCGCAATCCTGGACAAGCAATCATTAATGCTTTTTAGGGAGGAATATCCTTTTCAGAAAGATTCAGATTCGTTTGAATTACCCTGAAGTAGCGTCGCAATTGCTAGATGCATCTGCGCATAATTTTCAAAAAAAGTAATGGCTAGTTTTTTGTTCAATTTGTCCGTAAGGGGGCAAGAGTTCAAGCAGAGTATCGGATGCGGGATACTGCTTTGCAAGAGTTGGTTTAAAATGATCCCCAAGCCAGTTGTGTTTTGAGATTCTTCGAAAAGAAGCACAACCACTGTGTTAGGATTTTCTACCAAAAACCTACTTGCCAAATCAAAGTAAGAAGCCTCTGAAAAAGAGTCAATATGAAAGTAATTAGGGAATTTTTGAATATCTGATAACTTCTGGACTATGGGGTTTGTAAAGCTATTCACTGACAATTGCGTCATAGATTCATAAATGAGAACTGGGGTCATTATATTTGTTGTTTAGTGCAATATATATTTGATCGATGGAAAACTTCAAAGAATTTCTTTATTCAAAATTTCTGCAAAGTACCGGCGTCTCCATTGATACCCGTACCTTATCGCAGGGGGCATTTTTTTTTGGCATTAATGGTCCCAATTTTAAAGGGGCCAAATACGCAGCTCACGCATTGTCCAAAGGGGCAAGTTATGCCATCATTGACGACCCTGAATTTGTTAATGACGAGAGAATAATTTTTTGTGAAAATACGCTATTGGCGCTTCAAGAGTTGGCAAGATTCCACCGGAATCTTTTCCAAAAGCCTGTGATTGCTTTGACTGGATCAAACGGAAAAACGACGACCAAAGAATTAATTAACAGGGTATTACAAAAAAAATACATAACGAAGGCGACTCGCGGAAATCTTAATAACCATTTGGGAGTACCCTTGACATTACTTGACATTGGCCCTCAAGTCGAGGTGGCAATTATAGAAATGGGAGCCAATCATATTGGAGAGATCGCCGAATTATGCGCCATAGCCAAACCAACCCATGGACTAATCACCAACATAGGCCATGCCCATACGGCTACTTTTGGGGGTATCGAGGGAGTTATTAGGGGCAAAAGCGAGTTATTTGAGCATTTGCGTGCGACAGCAGGAACCCCGTTCATAAATATAGATGATCTCGTATTATCCAATATGGCCAAACGGTTTGATAAAAAAATCACTTACCCCTCTGATGAGTTGGCTTTTTTATCGGCAGAACCGATGGTTCATTATTCATTCAATGGCACATTGCACAAAACCAATCTCATGGGTGCCTATAATTATTCAAATATAGCTGCAGCATACTCGATCGGCCGGCACTTTGAGGTTGATCAAGAGGCTATTTTATCCGCTATTGACAGCTATATTCCAGATAATATGCGTTCACAATATGTAAAAAAAGGCACGAATCAATTGATTTTGGATGCGTATAATGCAAATCCAGATTCCATGCGCGTGGCCTTGAAGAATCTAGCCGGTTTTAAGGGTAAGAAAGTGGCTATTCTAGGTGATATGAATGAACTAGAAAATCCAGAAGAAGCGCATATCAATTTATTGAAAGAGGCCAATGAGATTTCATTGGAAATGCTTTTGCTCGTAGGGGTACAAATGCACAAAGCCAAGGAGATTGCTTTGGATGCGATTTGGTTTGCATCGGTTGCTGATGCCGCTGCTTTCTTAAATAACCGATCCATTGAAAACAGTACGGTGCTTATTAAAGCTTCGCGGTCAATGAAGTTAGAGGAGCTTATTGATTCTTTTTAACTTGATTATATGAAAAAGGTTTTTAAATTTTTAAATGATCTTGCTCAACACAACGAGCGTGAATGGATGCAAGAGCACAAGGAGTCTTATCTTGAGTCAAAAGCTACAGTTTCTGTATTGGTGGGTAACCTAATAGATCAAATAGGTCAGTTTGATTCAGGAATTCCGGGATTAACCCCCAAGGATTGTATGTTTAGGATCAATCGAGACATTCGATTTAGTAACAATAAAGCGCCCTATAAAATCAATTTTGGGGCAGCGATCACGCCAGGGGGTAGGAAAACCGGGAATCCAACTTATTATCTACATA
Organism: Flammeovirgaceae bacterium; assembly: GCA_013204595.1. Taxonomy (GTDB): domain Bacteria; phylum Bacteroidota; class Bacteroidia; order Cytophagales; family Cyclobacteriaceae; genus UBA4465. The sequence continues at coordinate 464 of JABMNK010000069.1, read as the reverse complement.
TATCGCCGGGTAAGTCCATGCTAGCAGGAGGTGTTTATATGCCCGATGCAGTGCACTTAAAAAAAATAAGGCAGGAAATAGATTATAATGCCGATGGGCTAAAAAAAATACTTTCGAAGGGAGACTTTATGGAGACTTTTGGAAGCATTAAGGGGGATTCTTTAAAAAATTCTCCCAAAGGATATGCATCCGATCATCCTGACATTGAATTGTTACGGTTAAAGTCCTTTTTGGTATTGAAGAATTTACCCGATGATTTTTTTGAAAAATCTAATTATGAGCAAGAGTTGGTTAAATTCTGTGAATTGATACAACCTTTTAATGGGTATTTTTCGGTTGCGCTAGGTTAGTAGAAAATAGTTTCGAATTTCTTTGCTATAATTGATAACTCGGCTACTTTTGCATTCCGTTTTTAAGGGCGCTTAGCTCAGCTGGTTCAGAGCACCTCGTTTACACCGAGGGGG
>JABMNK010000068.1 GCA_013204595.1 Flammeovirgaceae bacterium | reverse complement strand
TCAACTTTTATTAATTTATTAATCATAATTCTTTAGTTTTAAGGTTATAAAAAAGGTAGCCAAACTACTCTAGTAGCCAAAAAGGTAGCAAGAGTGTTTGCGATATATACATAAAATTACAGCTATATTACGAATTAAACAGTACATATATTAAAAAATAACGATTTATTTATATTTTAATACTTCACTTGTGTTATAAGGGCTTTTTACACCTTCCTAGAGGAAGTTTTTTTTGCGCGTCTCTATAAAATATTAGCCTAAAGATCTCAGGCTAACAGGTACTATCTTATTAAAAGATTGATAATCTAATTGAATTCATCAATGTTGGCATCGACCTTATCAAAAGTGCGAAATGGGGCGGGTATCATTAGGTATATTCCCAAAAAAAAAGCCCATCATTTTGATGGGCTTTTTACTCTAAAGAGGTTCCGGACGGATTCGAACCGCCGTAAAAGGTTTTGCAGACCTCTGCCTAGCCACTCGGCCACGGAACCTTAATTTTTAAGATCAATAAATTAAATAAAACAAATCCTATAAGCGAGCTTATTACAAAATACGTTCATAGGATCTGTTTTAGCACAATACTAAATACTACGCTTTAGCATCATTGGCTGCTTTTTTTGCTGCAGCTTTCTTCTTTTCATTTTTAGCGCCATCTTCCATTTTTTCTTTAAGAGAAGATAAGGCCTCTATATCACCGAGTGTAGACTTTGCGGAATCAGAAACGACCTTTTCACTTTTGTTGGACTTAGTCGCCTTTGGTTTAGCCGTTTCAGCGGGCATTTTTTCTCCTTCTTTCCAACTCCCGGTATGGGTTAAAAGGATACGTTTGTCATCCTTAGCGAATTCGATTACTATGAAATCTAAAGTCTCACTTTCACCGGCCTCTGAACCATCCTCTTTAGTCAGGTTTTTGATACTACAGGTTCCGTCCAGACCATAAGGTAACTCAAGGACAGCAGAACGATCATTTTTACTAATGATGGTACACTTATGGATAGAACCTCTTGTAAATAAAGATTCAAAGTTATCCCAAGGATTGGCCTCAAGATGCTTATGACTTAGTGCAAGCTTTCTGTTATTATTATCAAGCTCCATTACGATCACTTCAAGTTCTTCGCCAATTTTAACAAATTCTGATGGGTGTCTGACTTTCTTTGTCCAACTTAAATCAGATACGTGTACGAGGCCATCAATTCCCTCTTCTAACTCTATAAATAAACCAAAGTTGGTGAGATTTCTAACAATACCGGTGTGCTGTGTTCCGACCGCATATTTGACTAACAAATCTTGTTTTGTCCAAGGATCTTCTGATAACTGCTTAATACCCAACGACATTTTGCGCTCATTACGATCAATTGTGAGAACAACGGCATCTTTCATATCCCCAATAGACATGAAGTCTTGAGGATTTCTAAGATGCTGTGACCATGACATTTCGCTTACGTGTATTAATCCTTCCACACCTGGGATAATTTCCAAGAAGGACCCATAATCGGCAACATTTACAATCTTACCTGTTACTTTTGACCCTATCTCAATATCAGCAGCGAGTGAGTCCCATGGATGGGATGTCAATTGCTTCATACCTAAGGAGATACGTTTCTTTTCATCATCAAAGTCAAGCACAACAATATTTACTTTTTGATCTAAAGAAAGTACATCTTCGGGATGATTGATACGGCCCCATGAAATATCGGTGATATGTAATAATCCGTCAACACCTCCCAAATCAATAAATACACCAAAATTCGTCATATTCTTAATGACGCCTTCAAGTACTTGACCTTTTTCAAGATTATTTAAAATTTCTATTTTTTGCTTTTCTAGATCTTTTTCGATAAGCACTTTGTGTGATACCACTACGTTGTCATTTGTATAATTGATTTTGACAACTTTTACTTCCATTTTCTTTCCAACAAATACATCGAAATCACGAATAGGCTTTACATCAATTTGAGACCCTGGTAGGAATGCTTCAACGCCATAAATATCAACGATCAATCCTCCTTTAGTTCTTCTTTTGACCATACCATCAATGACGATATCTTCATCAAGTGCTTTTTGAATATTGTCCCATGCTTTGACTATTTTGGCTTTTCTTTTTGATAAGACCAACTGACCAGTAGCATTTTCCTGCTCTTCAATATACACTTCAACTTCGTCACCTGCTTTTAGATTTTCAACATCTCTAAATTCAGAACGCGAAACGATACCATCGGATTTGAATCCTATGTTTACAATCACTTCTCGGTCAGTCAAAGCCACTACCGTACCCTTTATTACTTCTTTTTCAGTGATAATATTGACGGTTCCACCATAAAGCGCTTCAAGATCTTCTCTTTCTTTATCTGAATATCCAGTTTGACCTTGTGCTTCAAATTCTTCCCACGTTTGTGGAGCAACTTCTACTGTTTTTTCAGCCTTAACAGATTTCACTTTAGTTTCAAAGACAACAATTTCTTCCTCTTCTTCCTCTTTTTCATCGGTCTCAAGATTTGGAAGAGCCGTTACTCCTTCTTCTTCTTCTTCTAATATTTTTTCTACAGGTTCTTTTTTGACCTTTATAACTTTTTTAACCTTTAATGCCTCAGAACTATCTTCGATGGAATCTAGTAAATCTTCAGCGGGCGCCTTTTTCACAGCAGCAGGTTTTTTTGCTTTAACAGCTGTTGGTTCTTTTGGAAGATTTTTTTCTTCTTCTTTTTTTGACATAATATAGTACCCTTTTAAGTACGCTTACATGTTAAGGGCTTCCATGCAAGATTAGTGTTAGAATATATTGATACTTTGTTTCAATACCCATTCATTCGAATGGAGCGCAAATATACTGATAATATTAAAAAAAATAAGTTTTGGTCTCTTAGTTTAAAGGGAAGTTTTATTCTCGTTGTGAGTTGTCCCTCAGGATTGTTGAAAACGGTGTAGATTTGAATCTATAAATTTATTAAAATGAAGAAATATTTTATTATTTGTAATTTTTTACTAATCTCTTTATTAGGTTGTCAAATAAGTGAACGTGCCGATAAAATTATTTTTAATGGTCATATCTACACCGTTAATTCGCTTAATGAGAAGGTAGAAGCCGTATCAATTAAGGAGGGTGTTATCTGGAAGGTGGGGCATTACAAAGAGCTGATAGCGGATGCTGGTTCGGAGACTGAATTGATTGACTTGCAAGGTAAGAGCATGTATCCAGGGTTTATTGAGGGGCACGCGCATATTATGGATATTGGTGCAAATTTGATGGATCTAGATTTAATGGGGGCAACTAGTTATGAAGAGATCGTTGAGAGGGTAGTGTTGCAGTCAAAAAAGCTACCAGAAGGTAGTTGGATTATTGGGAGAGGTTGGCATCAAGAAAAATGGAAGGTAAGTCCAGAGGGAATGTTTAAGGGTTTTCCTTCTCATAATTTATTAAGCGAAGCCGTTCCCGATTACCCCGTTTATCTCATTCATGCAAGTGGTCATTTGGCGTTGGCTAATGCCAAGGCTATGGCGTTGGCCAACATTTCATCATCAACAGAGGATCCCAAAGGGGGTGAGGTATTCAGAGGTATTGATGGAAACCCTACAGGAATCTTTAACGAGACGGCTCAGGATTTAGTGGGTTTGGCAATCCCTGTATCAAGCACTGAGTGGCTTGAGAAATCTTTAAAATTGGCAATCGAGCATATTTTAGAAAACGGGATCACCAGTTTTCATGAGGCGGGGTCTATTACGTCTTGGGTGAGCTTATATCAGCAATTGGCATTGAAAGAGGAACTTAAAATCAGACTTTATGTGATGCTTAGTGGATCAGATAGACCTTTAATCGAGGAATTTTTCAAAAAAGGGATTTATATTGATTCTTTAAATCGATTGACTATTCGGGCAGTCAAACTTTATTCAGACGGTGCATTAGGCTCGAGAGGAGCCTGGCTATTGGAGGAGTATGCAGATGCGCCTGGTAAGTTTGGTCATAATGTTAGACCCATTGCAGAGTTGATGGAAATTACCTTACTTGCGGCCGAGGCGGGCTTTCAGGTCTGTACACATGCAATAGGGGATCGCGGTAATAGAGAGGTTCTTAATATCTACGAACGTGCATTTGAAGTATTTCCTCAAAGAAAGCAAGACAGCCGCTTTAGAATAGAACATGCACAGCATATTAACTCAGAGGACCTATCTAGGTTTAAGGAATTAGGGGTAATTCCCGCCATGCAAGCCATCCATATGGCATCAGATCGTCCATGGGCGATTGATCGATTAGGTCAAGAAAGAATTGAAGAAGGGGCCTACGTTTGGCAGAAATTATTAGATCAAGGTACGCCAATCGTTAATGGTTCTGACGCGCCTGTTGAACCGATCAATCCACTTGCTTCATTTTATGCCGCTGTATCAAGAAAGACGTTGGCAGGCAATCCAACGGGCGGTTACGAACCCTCACAGAAAATGTCGAGACTTCAGGCGTTGAGATCGTATACTATTGATGCGGCTTATGGTGCTTTTGAGGAAAATATAAAAGGGACTATTGAGGTAGGTAAACAAGCAGATTTCACTATACTTGATCAAGATATTTTGACCGTTGAGGAAGCAGAGATTCTGAAAACTAAAGTGGAAATGACCATCGTGGGTGGAAATGTTTTTTATGTACGTCAATAATTGGGTTCTTGGACTGCGTTATTTTAAATTAACCCTGATATGGTCATAGAAAAGAATATTTCGCTAAAGCCTTTCAATACATTTGGGATTGATGTAAAAGCTCAATTTCTGGCCAATATTGATAGTATTTCGGCGCTTGATGAGATTTATCGACGGGCTGAATTCATTCCATTGCCTAAATTTATTTTGGGTAGTGGTTCTAATATCCTTTTTACCAAAAGTCAGCGAAAATTAATTCTTAAAATAGATATTAAAGGAATCAGTCAGGTTGCAGAAAAAGGCAATGACGTTTGGATCAGAGTTGGGGCAGGAGAAATATGGCATCAGATGGTCCTATGGTGTATCGATCATGATTTAGGAGGGGTCGAAAATTTGTCCCTGATTCCAGGTACCATCGGAGCTGCTCCGATACAGAATATTGGTGCTTATGGGGTAGAACTCAGCGATGTGTTCGATTCTTTAGAGGCCTTTGAGATTAAGTCTGGAAAGATTTTGAGATTTAATAAATCCCAATGCCAATTTGGCTATCGGGAAAGTGTATTTAAAGGAATTTATAGTGGTCAGTTTATTATCACCTCTGTCACACTTAAATTGACTAAGAAACCCAAATTGAATATCGCTTACGGTGCTATTCAAGCCACTTTGGATTCTATGGGTAAAGAATTAAATATAAGAAATGTGAGTGATGCGGTTATTCATATTCGGCAAACTAAACTACCAGATCCAGGGCAATTGGGCAATGCGGGGAGTTTTTTTAAAAATCCAATTATAGAGTTACCGCTTTATGAGGCTTTAAAGGAAATTTATCATGAATTGCCAAGTTTTCCAGTGGATGATGTGTCTATTAAAATTCCTGCAGCTTGGTTAATAGCCCAATGTGGATGGAAAGGAAAAAAATTCGATCGCATTGGCGTGCACGAACATCAGCCCTTGGTGCTCGTTAATTTCGGTGGAGGTACGGGGCAAGAAATTCTTAAGTTATCAGAAAAAATTCAATCGTCAATACAAAAAAAGTTTGGAATCGACTTGATCAGAGAGGTGCAAGTATTTTAAACTAATAAATATGTTTCTGCAGTTTAAAGAATTATTTGTGCAGAGATCTTTACCGCAAAAGGCTTTATGCCATCATTATCGAGGTAGGTTATACGATGGAAAAAATCTATTCTAAAAAATTTTATAATATTTTCAATACCATATCCAACTTCTACATAGGGTTTATTGGGTTCTAATCTACCAAAACGATTAAGTGAATTACCCTTAGGATCAAGCAGTGGACTATTTTCGATATTCTTGTCGCTGACATTTCCGTACAATATATTGGCATTGGCGACAGCCCTCCATTTAAGTTTTCTAATTAAGGGGATACTGTTCAACAAAAAGCCCTCAAAGAAATGTCGATATTTCAGGCTCAAATATTGATCTGAAACGAATTCATTAAAATTCATGGTATTAAATGCGACTGTTGTATAAAAATTTTTTTCATTTCCAAGGTGATTCTTGAGGATGGGATAAGGGACTTCTCCAAACACTTTACCCGCATCTATTTCATATCTAGAGACACCCAAAAAGCTTAAATTTAATTTCTGATACAAATAGAAATTAATTTTATCGAAACCAAAGTCACCCAATCCTGCGATTCCTTTTGTGTAGTTAATTTCAACTATTGGCCATCTGGAAGGACCAAAAGAAATTCGATCATTGTCGTTGACGATAATCATTTCATCTTTTCCATAACGAATGCCTACCGTAGCTTCGGTTGTTTGAAACTCAGATTTGTATTCATTTTGATCTTTTTCCAAATAGTAAAAGTCAAACAAGGGGTCAAAATGATCATATTGAAGACTACTGGTCAACAATAATCCTTTGAAAAACTCCCGTTCAATCTTAACTTGATAAATAGTCGATAAATAAGGATTTCTCAGGGTTCCAAATCGAGTGGATGCCAAGAACACACTATTTCCTTGAAGATTTTCCATTTCTAAGCCGACTTGATCTATTTCACGCTGGGCTTTCAATGCAAGTGTCATCCATCTTTGTCTATCTAGAATTAATTTAGCAGCTCCTAAGTACTTGATTTTCTGATCCCGCGTGCCATAAGCAAGATATCCTTGAAAAACCCATTTATTGCTGAATTTTAAATTGGTGCGTGCGCCCATTCCATATCTAGTACCTTCGATATTATTGTAATTAAAAAAACCAGTCCAAGAGCCTATATCGATTTGTCCGATAGGCAAAAAACCGTTAGCAACAAATTTTAATGTTTCTGAATAAAATCGGATAATAGGTATTTTCCTTAAGGTATCTACCAATTGCAGCACGGCAAGATCCTCATCGCTTAGCGGCTCTTGTCGGTTTTCAATCCAATAAGATTCTTCGGCGGCGTCAAAATTGGGATCAAGAGTGACTGCTTGGTTAAAAAAAGAAGGCTCTTTCGGGAGGCTCACAATGATGCTATCAGCGGAAGTATAAAATTTAGCTAGAAAACCAGTGCTTTTTGGAATTATTTGACCAATTTTGATTTGTACCCGAGTTTTAGATGGGAGTAGAGGCCCTGCATCAGTTGGGGTTAATTCTTGCTGAATTTTGATTCTTTCTACAAAATTCAGATTGGCATCTTTGGGTATGATTAAATCGACTTGTTTTAAAGCATAAGTTTTTTTGTTGATCCATATCGTGCCAGAAAATGCGAGATCTTGGGATCGAAGTGGATACACTTTTAATAAGTAGCAGCTATCGACTCCTACCAATACAGAATCCAACAAGTCATAGTCGTAAAAAGCTTTCCAGCCGTTGGCTATCGGAGACACGAATTCTTTTTCTAAAATGGTTAACCAATTCTCATAAAAATTATATTCCTGAAAGGCAGATCCAGTAATTTGAGCGGTGGTGGTACCATCGGTAATACCTACGCCTTTTACTACTGATTTTTGAACGATTTCTTTCACGAGCACTGGTTTATTTCTATAGTAAAACTTAGAAACGGTTTCGGAAAAAAATACGGGTATAATTTTGTAACCTTCGTCATCCGTAAGCTGTTTGATGGAATCCAAAACGGTCATGATTTTTTGAACAGATTTTCGATCTGAAAAACCGTCAGATATTTGGTCAATATCTAATTCTATTTTTGTATAGTTTTTGGTTTCATAAGCCATCAGCATTCGTTTGTCAAATTCACTTTTCTGAGCAACCGTCTTTCTGATGATTTCAAAGGCAGGATTTTCACCAGCATTAAATACAAATCCTTCAAGTTCAAAATCTGAAGGTTTAAGCTGAAAATTTATTAATTGTGTCCCTTCCTGGCCTAATGCTTTGACACTCCCGATATAGCCCAAGTAGGAAACTTCAATACTGTCGGTTATTTCAGCACTTTGAATGTGATAGTAACCTTCAAAGTTTGTCGAATTACCGCTCATAGTGCCTTTTATTTGAACGGCAGCGAATGGAATCGGATCACCCGTTTCTATGTCAGTCACTTTTCCTTCTATAATGAATTGTGCAGACCCAGAATAGCAAAAAGAAATAAGTATTAGACCGAAGAAAGTTCGCCACATAAAGATTATTTTATAAAAATATTGTTCAATAACGTTGATCTATTTTTTAACGTGCTTGCTGCGTTCATAATAGCCCTCGTATGAGTGGTGAAATCATTTTCCGCAAATGTAACAAATGCACGTGGCATTCATTTTTTTAAGAATAATAAACACTTCTGAATTTTCTTAACATTTTTCTTGAAAAATTGATTCCAATTATATGCTTAAACCAGGATGAAGAGAATGCATCATTGAGCTGAGATTATTTATTGCGACAGGTTTATAGATTTCACGGATGAAAAGAACATTTTTTTAATTCGTGCTTGCCATTATTAATTCAAACTTTCTTCAAAATGTAGTTTTAGCTTTGCTAACATGAAAATTCTTGTTGTCGAAGACAATTCGGAACTTATTACCATTATTAATGCCTACTTGACGAGAGAAGGGTTCGTTTGTGAGCGTGCAATTAATTTGAGATCGGCTAGGGATAAACTGTACGCTTTTGCTTATGATGTTGTTTTGCTAGATTTAAATCTACCTGATGGTGATGGTCTTACGCTGCTAGACTTGATTAAGACCAATTGGCCCAATATGGGTGTACTGATCGTGTCCGCCAAAAACGCACTTGATGATCGTTTAAAAGGATTGGATATGGGAGCGGATGATTATTTACCCAAACCCTTCCATATGGCAGAATTGAATGCGCGTATCAAGGCGATATACAGACGAAGGCATCAACAAGGCGATGTAAATCTTGTTTTTAAAGAAATATCTATGAGTATTGATTCGAGAGAAGTTTTTGTTCAAAATAAGCTTATTGAGCTTACACAGAAAGAATTTGACCTACTCCATTATTTTGTTGTAAATAAAAACAGACTACTGACTAAACAGACTATTGCCGAACATTTATGGGGAGATTATATGGATATGGTAGATTCATTTGATTTTGTATATCAACATATTAAAAATTTAAGAAAGAAAATAGCCGAGGCGGGAGGACAAGATTACATCAGTACGCTTTATGGATCTGGTTATAAAATGAAAGAATAATGAATCTGATCACTCGATTTACCATTTTATTTATTATTGTTTCGGCCATAGTTTTTGTGGTTGGGGGAATGATCTCTTATAAAGTTATTGCAAAAGAGATTAAATCTGAAGAGAGAAGATTTCTCATGACTCGATATCAGGGCCTTTTGGAGTATTTGCAGAGGCATCAGGTAGAAGGATTCACCCGAAACAAAACTTCCGTTCAACTAGTGCCTATGGAAACACCCTTACATCCACCTAGTTTTTCGGATACCTTAATCGTTAATGAGCATTACCAACATCCTGAAAATCAGATTAAATTATATTCAGTGGCAGAGGTCAATGGCAGACGATATCGGATCGTTCAGTATGACTTGATTGTGGAGTCGGATGATATCATTCATAGTGTGACCAAGAGTATGCTCATTACTTTTTTTATTTTATTGGGTTCCTTGGCTTTTATTGCCATATTGATTTCTTATTATATGTTTGCTCCATTTAGAGTATTGCTTAGTAAGATCCAAAAGTTTTCTTTAAAGGATCCTGAGCCCATCGACTTATCCGAAACCAATATTAAGGAATTTAATCACTTGAATCACTTCTTGATGGAGATGACATCCAAAATGATAACGGACTATCAATCTTTAAAAGAATTCACTGAAAATGCATCTCACGAATTACAAACACCTATAGCGATCATTCAAGGGAAATTGGATAATCTGTTGGATGAAATGAATTTAACTTCCGAGCAAGTTAGTACAATCATTTCCATGCAGAATACAGTAAATCGTCTCAGTAAACTCACTAGCTCTTTGTCTTTACTCACCAAAATTGATAATCATGAGTTCAATCAGGTTGAGGCATTGGATTTGAGCAAAATGATTAATGAGTTGTTGCCGGAGTATGACGAATTGATTTCTTTGAAAGAAATAAAACTAGAATGGGAGGTCACAGATCAAGTATCAATTGTTGCCTATAAAGTATTGCTTCAGATTCTTTTAACCAATCTTATTAATAATGCCATTCGACACAATATTGAATCTGGACGCTTAGTAATTCAATTAACCGCTAATTATTTGCGAATAAGGAACTCTGGTGATGATTTAGATGTTGCTCCCTTATTATTCTTTGAAAGATTTAAAAAATCAAATCAAGGAAGTAATTCATTAGGTTTAGGCTTAGCTATTGTCAAAAAAATTTGTGAGATATATTCATTTACCCCCGATTATCAGATGGAAAAAGGGGAACATATTTTGACTATTACTTTTTAAAGTTACTTCTTCAGAATAGCTTCAGATTTTTGTCAACATGCCATCAGTTTCACCGTTTACATTTGTCAAAAAAAATAATTTTATGAACCAAAAATCATTTCACTCATTCTTGTTAGTTCTTTCAATATTCCTTACTGGGAATCAAGTCATTGCACAAAACAGGTTACCTATGTCGGGTAAAGAGGCCCGACAAATAGAAATAAAAGGGCAAATATTGGATGGAGAAACTGAGCTGCCAGTAGAGTTTGCAACCATTAGCTTATTCAATACATCAGATTCAACCTTGGTTGGAGGTGCCTTGTCCGATGACAAAGGAAATTTTAAATTAGCAGCCCTTCCGGGAGCTTATTATGCGCAGATCCAATTTCTTACCTACATGAATAAAGATGTGGCAATTGACTTAGTGGTTTTAGCATTAATGAAAACAGATCTTGGCCAAATTATATTAGAACCAGCAACTAAAGAATTAGATGAGGTTGTAGTCCAAACACAAAGAACTCAAATGGAACTTCAGTTGGACAAAAAGGTATATAATGTAGGTAAGGACCTTAGTAATTTAGGAGGAAGTGCGTCAGACATATTAAGTAATTTGCCTTCGGTGGCAGTAGATGTTGATGGTACGATAAGCTTAAGGGGCAGTAGTAGTGTCAGGGTCTTAATTGACGGTAAGCCTTCTGGATTGGTAGGATTATCAAGTTCGGACGCTTTGAGACAATTACAAGGCAATTTGGTAGAGCGAGTAGAAATTATCACCAATCCATCCGCTCGTTATGATGCTGAAGGGCAGGCCGGTATCATTAATATTATTCTAAAAAAGGAAAAAGCAAAGGGTATTAATGGCAGTTTTACATTAAACACGGGCTACCCAAATAATCATGGGGGTTCGGTAAGTGTCAATTTACGTCGAAAATGGGTCAATTTATTTGCCAATGTAGGCGGTGGTTACCGTATGTCCCCTGGGATGGGTAGTTCGCGTCAGTATTTTACTTATCCGGACACCACCTATACAACAATATCAAACCGAGATATGGAAAGGGCAAGTATTAATTATAGTGCGAGAATGGGTGCTGATTTCTACTTAGGTAAAAACGCTACTTTGACGACCTATTATTTAACTCGGTTGTCAAATGAAAATAATTTTACCACGCTATCCTACAAAGATTATGGGCAAGACAATAGTTTAAGGGAAACACTTCGGACTGATGATGGTAGCGAGGATGAGGCAAATACTGAATTTGGTTTAAATTTTGAAGAGAATTTTAAGCGTAAAGGTCATAAACTAACGATTGACTTTCAATATCAAGAGAATAATGAAGATCAGAATTCACTAGTGTTCCAGGATTTTAAAGACCTTAATGCACTGTCTTTTGTACCTGTAGACTTTATGTCATCAGAAAATACGGAGAGCGAAAAAAGAACGATGTTCCAGACAGATTATGTTCATCCTTTTGCTGAAAAGGGTCAATTTGAGTTAGGTTCTAGAATAACGTTTAGAGATATTTCTAATGATTATTTAATTAAGGATAGTGAGGACGGGACTGTTTATTCAAAGAATGTGAATCTTTCAAATAATTTCCAGTATATAGAAGGCATATCAGCCTTTTATGGTATTTTCAGTAGTGAATATGAAAAATTGACCTATCAATTGGGTACAAGATATGAGATAAGTGATGTTACAACTGAATTGCTAGATACCCAAGAGCGTAGTCGACAACAATATTCAAATTTTTTCCCCAGTGCTTTTTTCACCTATTCCTTAGCAAATGAGCACAAGTTACAAGCGAGTTATAGTAGAAGGATAGGACGTCCTAGATTTCGTAATCTAAATCCATTTGTATCCATTTCTGATGCAAGAAATTATCGCGTGGGGAATCCAAATTTACTTCCTAGTTATACGGATTCGTATGAATTGGGCTATTTGCAGAATTTTGAGAAGTCGTCTTTGTATTATGGTGCTTATTATAGACATAGCACAGGGATTGATCAAAATGTCACCACATTAGTGGATACCTTAGGATTGGAACGGGTTAAAATTTCGAGACCAGAAAATTTAGGATTTAGAAATTCTTTGGGAATAGAAATGAATGGGTCACTAGAGATCTCCAAATGGTGGAGCTTAAATGGTAATGCCAACTTTTATCATTCCAATACGGAAGGTGTTGTTTATGATGGTAATGAGATTTCTCAAGTATTGAAGGCTGAGGCCTATAGTTTTTCGACTAGACTAAGCAATAACCTGAAATTTGGTGATTTGTTTGATGCGCAAGTGAATCTAATGTACCGAGCTCCTGAAAATTCGACCCAGGGTAGAAGACTGTCGATGACCTCTTTAGATCTTGGTTTTTCCAAAGATGTCATAAAAAAGAACGCCACCGTTTCTCTAAGCGTAAGAGACTTATTTAATTCAAGGAAGTATAGAGGAACTACTGATTTGGAATATTACCATGATGAATCCGAATTTCAATGGGCCTCTAGGCAGGTAAATGTATCTTTTACTTATCGTTTGAATCAAAAGAAAAAAAGAGGCGGTAATCGTGAAAATCAAAATTATGGAGAGGAAATGGAAGGATTTTAAATAAGGGCTCCTTGGTTTTCTAAAATTCCTTGATATTTGACCACTTCAACTCCGAATTTCATTAAGAAATCGACCCCTTCGTCATGAGCTATTTTTTTGTATTCAGCATAAGACTTAAAATAAACTACCTTTTTGATCCCCATGGTATAGATGATTCTTGCACAAGCAAGGCATGGAGATAGTGTCACATATAAGGTGGCTCCTTCGACCGATGTATTGTTTTTGACAGCATAGAGTAGGGCATTTTGTTCTGCATGTATCGCAAGCGAACACCCCCCCTTGGAATCCCTTGAACATCCGGTCTCGGGCCATTCTTCATCGCAATTGTGCGTACCAGATGGTGGACCATTGTAACCTATCGATATGATGCGCGTATCTTTTGTTAATACAGCTCCGACATGTTGTTTAATACAATGAGATTTACCCGCCAGATTTACTGCCAGTTCCATGAAAATATCATCGAATTGTCTTTTTGCCATATGCGAAACTAGTAAGGGGAATTA
>JABMNK010000006.1 GCA_013204595.1 Flammeovirgaceae bacterium | reverse complement strand
TTTCCAAGCGTGCGCCTTCAACCACTCGGCCACCTCTCCCTTCGTCGATCACATCTCCGTGACTAAATAAGTCAACAAATAAATCAATAAAAAAAACCTTATCCAAATTTACATTTAAATTATGAGACCTTTTATCAATCCATTTCGCCATTCAAAGGAATTGTTAGATTTTTCTTTACATTTTGATGCGAATCATACCTTCCTAGCAGCAACATCAACTTGGTAATCGCCGCTTCGGTGGTAATATTTCCCCCACTTACCACCCCGATTTCTTCTAACTTTTTACTCGTTTCATACTGACCATGGATCACTTCACCACCACTACATTGACTTACATTAAAGATAATAATTCCTTTTTTGTCTGCTGCAATCAATGCTTCTGTAAACCAATGATCACTGGTGACATTTCCCGAGCCAAATGTTTCCATAACCACCCCCCTGAGATTTTTTATTCCCATTATACTGTTAAATATCCGTTCAGTCAGTCCTGGGAATATTTTTAATATCAATACATTATTATCAAATTTTTGGTGCAATCGCAGAGGCGTTAATCCTTTTGGTCGCGCAAGACTGGTCTCATTATATCTAATATAAATCCCTGATTCGGCTAGCATACGATAGTTTTGAGATTCAAAAGCGGCAAAAGTACTACTTCTTACTTTTTGCGCTCGGTTTCCTCTAAACAAGCCGAAATTGAAATAAATACATACCTCCTTGACAATGGGAATTCCATTTTGCTGATCAGATGCTATTTCAATAGCAGTAATAAGATTTTCCCTAGCATCGGACCTTAGGTTCCCTATAGGTATTTGTGCGCCCGTAAAGATTACTGGTTTTGCCAACCCTTCTAGCATAAAACTTAATGCAGAAGCCGAATATGCCATGGTATCTGTACCGTGTAGGATGACAAAACCATCATATTGATCATAGTTTTCGTAAATAATGTATCCAAGGCTTACCCAATCATTCGGATTTATATCAGAAGAATCTATTGGTTTCGGGAAGGATATCACTGTCAAATTTAACTCTAGCTTGGAAAGCTCAGGGATACTCTCTATTACTTTGACGAAATTAAAAGGCACCAAACTCCCCGCATCGTCGTGAATCATGCCAATGGTGCCTCCTGTATATATAAGGAGCACAGATCGATTTTTTTGGCTTTTGTCGTGCGTTTTAAGCTTGACTATTTTGTAATTCATATCAACTGAAATAATTGCAGTGTGTTCTGATTGGTTATTTCAAAAATCTCTACTTCAGATATATTTAATGCATTCGCCAATTTCTCAACAATCAGCACCACATAACCCGGCTCATTACGCTTTCCTCGGTAAGGTACTGGCGCTAAATATGGACTATCCGTTTCTAAGATTATTTGTTCCATTCCTATTTCAGTGAGTACGTTCAATATTTGTCCATTCTTAAAAGTTGCCACCCCACCAATACCCAAATAAAATCCCATATTTTTTATCTCTTTTGCTTGATCAACTGACCCTGTAAAGCAATGAAAAACACCCGTTAGACCACGGTTAATATAAGGCTTAACCAAATCAATAGTTTCATCAATAGCCTCTCTACTATGAATAACGATAGGAATGTCATATTCTAATGCCCATTCACACTGCTGTCTGAAAGCCGACTTTTGGTGGTCCCAAAAAGTACGATCCCAGTATAAATCAATACCAATTTCCCCAATCGCAATGAATTTTCTTTTTTTTAACCATTCTTGAATTACCGCTAGTTCCGATAAATAATCCTCATTGACCGAACAAGGATGAAGGCCCATCATAGGGATACAAAGATCAGGATAATGCCCCTCAAGGGCAAGCATGCCCGCTATACTCTCACTATCAATATTTGGCATTAAAATTTTACTAATACCTGCCTCCAGTGCTCTTTGGACGACAAGCTGCCGGTCATGATCAAATTCCTTTACATATAGATGGGCATGTGAATCTATAAACATTTATCAAATAATTTAGTTAGCTGCGTAAAGCTATTATCTCTTATTGAGAATGTATAAAATTATTAGTTTCTCTTCTTTTTCAAACGCGTTATTGTTTTGTCATCGCAGTAGCTAATGCTAGGCTATATTTATACCCTTACTGTGAGACCTTGCAAGAGATCATCGTAATGTCATCTGACATTTGTCTCCCTTTTCTGAATCCATCGAGAGATTCCAAAATATCACTATGAAGTTTCTTTAAATCTGAAAAATCAGACGATTTCAAAATAAAAGCAAGACGATCTGACCCAAATTGTCCTTCCTGCTCATTATACGTTTCAGTTACGCCATCTGTATATCCAAAGAAATTAAAGTGCGTAAGATCTTTTATCGTACCTAAATTAAGAAAAGGCAAGGGATCAAAAGCACCTAACACCGTCGTTCCGATTTTCAAAGACAGCATTTCATTATCGATAAATAGAAACATTCTTTCATGCCCACAGTTAATATACTGTAGTTGTCTAGCGGTATAATCATACAAACCAATGAAAAAAGTAATGAAGTTTTCACCATTCATGTTTTCATATAGTACTTGATTAAGTTCTATTATTATTTCACTCAGTTCTGTGGTTTTTCTAACTAGCGCCCTTAGCGAAGCTTGAAAATGTGACATCAAAAGTGCCGCTGGAACCCCCTTACCGCTAACATCCGCAATGCAAAAAATGAACTTATCGGTTGTAAGTGGCAAATAATCATAATAATCGCCGCCCACATCATGATGGGGTAAATAACTTGCTTCCATTTCAAGTCTCTTGGTGTGCGGCAAACTTTTAGGGAACAATAAATGTTGCACCTTCTTGGCAATCTCCAGCTCTTTGCGATATGCTTCCCCAGCCAACGAATGACGAACCCATTTTTTATTTTCAATAGCAACGATCAGTATATTTGATAACGTTTCAATGAACGCTGTATCTTGATTTGACCAGCCCAACTTAATGAAAACAACAGCCAATAATTTATCTTGAAAAATAACAGGAAATGCCTGATCAAATCCCTGAAAATCATCCTTTAATAATTGAATAGGGCCTTTTAAATCTTTAAAAATATCTGGTAATGGCCAATTTGATAGATCCTTTTCTGTTCCATGAAAAACAGGACATTTCCACTCATCATCAAATACATACATACCCAACCGCGCTACATCTAAATCTGCAAGCAACGTGAATTTATAAATTTTATAAAGATCATTTTCGGATAGATTGTTATTGATTGCTTGGGTAATTTCAAGTAGCGCATTCAACTCTAGATCTCTTCTATCAAGTTGCTTCCCACTCATCAAATAGTAGCGTTATGTGCAAATAATCCTTTTTTACTAGCAAGAAATTTATATTGTCTAAACGCCGTACTTTGTATCTCATTCAGCTCGATTTCAGCACCCAATGCATCATAAACACGAACCCATTCTTTAGCACACAAACCAGTCAATGCATTAATCAATTGGTCTTGGGACAAATTGACTTGGCTACATAGCTCTTGAAAGCTTATAACAAAATAAAGCTCATCTAATAAGTCATATTCTTGATCGGTCATTGAGTAAAAATTATAGCGGCGGTTTAGGCTTATAAAAACATTGGGGTACTCTTTTTTATAGAATACCTAAAATTAATAGAACTGTTACGAGTAGGCAATTTATAGCCAAAGTGAATAGAAAAAAATACCACAGATAAGATGATAAATTGTAAGGGGCAATGTCTCTGACAAAGAACTGTGCCAATCACGCACACTAATTTATCTTAAATGGCGTTAATTTGCATTGATGACCTTAAAAAATCCCGTTGCCGATAAAATTATTTTGGGCCTTGACCCTGGAACAAGTGTCATGGGCTATGGGATCATTCTCATTCGAAACCAAGAATTGAAATTATTACAATTCGGGGTCATCCATCTGAAGAAATATGTGGGATATGAATTGAAATTGAAAAAAATATTTGAACGCGTAAATCAAATTATAGAAGAATTTATGCCTGATGAAGTTGCGCTTGAGGCTCCTTTTTTTGGAAAAAACGTTCAATCAATGCTCAAGCTAGGTCGCGCCCAAGGTGTGGCAATGGCCGCAGCGTTGGCCCATGAAATTCCGATTACAGAATATGCTCCCAAAAAAGTTAAGCAATCTGTCACAGGTAACGGAAACGCATCAAAAGAACAAGTCGCGGCAATGGTTCAAAATTTATTGAAATTCAAAGAAACTACCTATTTACTAGATGCGACTGATGCATTGGCCGTTGCCATTTGTCATCACTTTCAAGGTCAAACAAATGTAAAAAAAACCCAAGGATGGGGTGCTTTTCTAAGCGAGAATCCTAAAAGGCTAAAATCTTAAAAAGCGTCGATTATTTTTTTTGCCACATCTGCCAATTCCACATTAGATGGGGCCAACTTCATTCTACAGAAGTTCATATCTTCTATTTTATTGAGAGGGATCAAGTGAATATGGGCATGAGGGACTTCCAACCCAATCACACTAACACCTATTCGCACACAGGGTATGGCTTTTTCTAAAGCAATAGCTACCCTTTTGGCAAAAAGGTGCATCGCCGTCAATTCGTGATCTTCCAAGTCAAAAATATAATTGACCTCTTTTTTTGGAATGACCAAGACGTGTCCAAATACCAAGGGATTGATGTCTAGAAAAGCTAAATGAACATGATCCTCAGCCACAATATGGGCGGGGATTTCTCTCGAGATGATTTTGGCAAAAATAGATGGCATTTATTCAAAGCTAATTTCTAATATCTCAAATTTTATCTCTCCTGCGGGAACATTTATCATGGCAATTTCTCCTTTGGATTTACCAAGTAAACCCTTACCAATCGGCGATTTAATTGATATTTTCCCTATTGCAAGATCCGCTTCTTCTTCGGCTACAAGCTGATATTTCACCTCCATTTTATTGGCCAGATTCTTGATTTTAACAAAACTGAGAATGCCTACTTTTGAACTGTCTAAATTGCTTTTATCAATAACTCTACCATCACCTACGACGGCTTCAAGTTGCTTAATTCTATGCTCTAGATGTCCTTGGGCGTCTTTTGCGGCATCGTATTCAGCGTTCTCACTAAGATCACCCTTATCTCTAGCCTCAGCTATCTGTCTAGCCATATCTGCGCGACCCTTCGTCTGAAGCTCACGCAATTCATCCTTTAATTTTTGAAGACCTTCCTTTGTGAAATAATTAACTGCCATATATTTATTATAAGAATGCCCTAAATAAAAAAGAACGGCCATTGGCCGTTTCTTCTGGATGCATTCTAATACAAATATAAAAAAAATAGAGAATTTATGTCAAAAATTAGCCTGAGATATTTTTTTTGCCAAAATAATATTAATCCTCTCATAAGATTCATCGGTCCATCCTGCTACATGTGGCGAAAAAACTACTTGTTTTAATCCGAATAAGGCTTGATAAATTTTATGCTCCTCAACTAAAAATGTCTTGAATTTTTCATTTTCAAGTACATCAAGAGCGGCACCTTTAATTTTTCCTTCAATTAGCAACCGATAGAGATCTATTAACGGCAAAATCTCACCCCTAGCCATGTTTAATACGTATTGTATTCGTTTAAACTTACTTAGATAAGCATAATCAAATAACGATTGGGTTTCCCAAGTCAAAGGAATGTGAAGACTGACGATTTGTGCCTTTTTTTGAAATGTTTCCAGTTCCACTTCAGTGACATATTGAGGTGCATAGTTCGTTTTGTACTTGTCGTAAGCGATTAATTCACAATCAAACCCTTGAAGTTTTTCGGCTACGGCACTCCCCATAAAGCCAAAGCCATAAATACCTACCGTTTTACCTTTTATTTCATGGCCTCTATTGCTTTCACGATCCCATATAAGATTACGCACCTCATGATCTGCCAGATTCAACTTGTTCATCAACATCAATAACATTCCCAGCGTATGCTCCCCCAAAGCATCTCTATTTCCTTCGGGCGCATTCAATAAAAGGATGTTTTTTCTTGACAATACCTCCATATCAACATTATCAATACCCGCTCCTGCCCGACAAACAAATTTTAACTTATCGGCATTAAGTAACAAAGCTTCGTCAATAAATGTCTTACTTCTAACAATCATGCCCGTATACGCGGACAACTTCAAGATAATTTCAGCTCTAGTTATATCTGGCTGATAATCGCAGTCATAACCAATGGCCTCCAACACGTCGTTTATGGACGGATGCATTTTATCAATGACTAAGATTTTCTTAAAATGAGACATTAAAGATTGTACAAAAAAATGGCTATTGAAAAGTACACGGTTAGTCCCAAAAGGTCATTGGCCGTGGTGATAAAAGGTCCAGAGGCAATCGCAGGGTTAATGCCAAAATGATTTAATAACAGTGGCGTAACCGTCCCCATGAAAGAAGATAATAAAACGACATTGAGTAAGGCTATAGACGCCGTTACTGCAAGCAACTGGTCTCTAAATAAAAGCATGATCGCACCAAAAACCAAAAGTCCTAGTATACTCCCATTCACCA
The DNA here is from genome assembly GCA_013204595.1 of Flammeovirgaceae bacterium. Taxonomy (GTDB): domain Bacteria; phylum Bacteroidota; class Bacteroidia; order Cytophagales; family Cyclobacteriaceae; genus UBA4465. The sequence continues at coordinate 4,499 of JABMNK010000006.1, read as the reverse complement.
GCGCTACATAAAGCATTTTCAAAAGCCTATTAGCTAAGGTTTCTGAAAATCCCGTTTTCGCAGCTAAACTCTGCATAACAATCGCAGAAGATTGAACACCTACATTGCCGCCAGTTGCCATAATTAAGGGGATAAACAAAGACAATCGCGCAATCACACTTAAAGTGACTGAATAATAATCTGCAATTTGGGCAGCGAAAAGCCCTCCCGTCATACCAATGATCAGCCAAGGAAGTCTTGCCTTTGAAATCATCCAAACACTATCATCCTCCTCCACATCTGATGTCACCCCGGACATTAACTGACGTTCTTCTTCTGCGGATTCAGTAATCACATCCAAAATATCATCAATCGTAATTCGACCAACCAATTTTCCGCGGATATTTACGACAGGAATCGCCTCCAAATCATACTTCTGCATAATATTGGCAACTTCTTGTTCTTCCTCAAAGGTTCCTACAGATATAATATTATCTTCTAATATTTCAGAAACCTTTTTGTCATCATTAGCTAAGACGATACGCTTCAAACTGACCCTTCCTTTGAGGTGATCTTGCTCATCCACCACATAAACAGAATAAATTTTCTCTACCTTTTCAGCCTGAATTCTAATCTCATCAATACACCTTCGAACTGTCCAGTTTTCACGCGCCTTAATCAACTCTTTGGCCATAAGACCTCCTGCGACATCATCATCATAACGCATCAAATCCAGTAAATGACCCGCTTTTTCCTCATTCTTGAGGTTTCCCAATATCTCTTCCCTAAGGGTTGGAGACATTTCCGACAATAAATCCGCGCCATCATCAGAATCTAGCATTTCCATGAAATTGGAAAGCTCATCTAATGTAAAAAGTCCGATGAACTGCTCCCGATAATCTTCTTCTAATTCAACAAGGACCTCAGCTGCCTTTGTGGCATCTAACAAATCGAAAACGTATTTGCCAAAAATAAAATCAAATTCGGATAAGATCTCGCAGATATCTACCGGCCGCACAGCTTGGAGCGAATCCTTAATATAACTGTCTTCACGATTGATTAGCGCTTGCTCAAACCGATCCAAAAACTCCTTGGAAAATTCAAACTCCATTACTTCTTCCATTCCTTTTCAATTTTAACGGTCAGATCTATGAAATCCTGAATAGACAATTGCTCTGCACGCAGATTAAAAAAATCGTTTTCAGTAAAATCAGCACGTAAATTTAATTCTTTTAATGCGTTCCGCAAGGTCTTGCGACGTTTGCCAAACCCAGCCTTAACCACTCTTTTAAAAGTTTTTGTTTCAAAATCAGCGCGATCATTTCGGGTAAGGCGAATGACGGCAGAATCCACTTTCGGAGGCGGGTCAAAGACCTGAGGTCCAACAGTGAATAAATATTCTATATTATAGAATGCCTGTAGCAAAACACTTAATATTCCATAAACCTTATTTCCATGAATAGATACTATTCTCTGAGCCACCTCTTTTTGCACCATACAAACTACTTCATCGACGATGAGGCGATTATCATAAATTTGAAAAAAGATTTGCGATGATATATTGTAAGGAAAGTTTCCTATTAGCCTTAGGGGTGCCTCGTATTGACTCAGATCTTCGCTTAAAAAATCCCTTAAGTAAAATTTATGCGCACCCTGAGGATATTTCAACTTTAAAAAATCAATGGACACCGGATCAACATCGAAAGCTAAAAAAGGATTCTTTGAATTTAGCAAATACTTGGTGAGGACCCCAGTGCCTGCCCCAATTTCCAAAAGACTACCGGGATCCTCGCTTATGGCGTTCACAATATCCAGTGCGATTCCCTCATCTTTGAGGAAATGTTGGCCCAAATGCTTTTTAGGTGTTACTTTTTTCAATGTTGTTTGATAAAGATGTAATTTTGGGCCACTTAAAATCAAAATCCATGAGTGATCCAAGTGCCGTTGACAAAGTTATCCCAACTATTGGAATAAGCATTGGGGATCTAAATGGAATTGGACCTGAGATTACCCTGAAAGCCTTGAGATCCATTGGCATCTTAACCCAATTGACCCCGGTAATCTACGCCTCAGCCCAAACGCTCTCCTTTTATCAGAAAATATTAAGGTTATCGGATTTTAAATTCCACGAAATTCAGGATCTTAAAGAAGTCGCGCCAGGACAAGTGAATCTCTTAAGTATCTGGCAAGAATCTCTTGATTTTCAGCCAGGAAAGCCCAGTTCGATGGGCGGTAAATACGCAAAAATATCTCTTGACCAATCCGTGAATGATTTGAAAAAAAAAGTAATAGATGGACTTGTGACTGCCCCCATAAGTAAAGAACTAATTCAAAAAGAAGGTTTTGACTTTCCTGGACATACAGAATTCTTGGCGTCGGTATTTGGCCTTCAAGAAAATCTTATGTTGATGGTCAACAATCAGCTACGAATTGGGGTAGTAACAGGGCACATTCCTTTAAAAAAAATTAGCTCTATGCTAACCAAATCACTGATTACCAGTAAATTAGAAATATTCTTGAACTCTTTAATAACCAACTTTGGTATCAAAAATCCGAAAATTGCATTAACAGGAGTAAATCCGCATGCTGGAGAAAATGGTTTAATCGGATCTGAAGAACAAGAAGTCATCATTCCTGTAATTAAAGAATTTCAAGCTGCTGGCCACTTGGTCTTTGGGCCATATCCTGCCGACGGATTTTTTGGTGATGATCAATTTAAAAACTTTGATGGCATATTAACGATGTACCATGATCAAGGTTTAATCCCATTTAAGCACATTAGCATGGGGGCAGGCGTCAATTTCACAGCTGGTATCCCCGCCATTCGCACCTCACCCGCACATGGGACCGCCTTTGATATTGCAGGGAAAAATATAGCAAATCCCCTATCGATGATCAATGCTTTGTATCTTGCAGCTGATCTTGCCATGAAAAAACTTTCATTACCATAGATCAATAAATGATTTAATTGGGAATATCCACTCATTATTCCTAAATTTGCGGTTCTTTAATTTTAATTAGGTGAAATCTCGTGTTTTAAATGCTTTTGAAATCAATTTAGCGCGTCATGATAATGGCGTGCATGAATTTAATTTCGTTTTGACACCTGATTTTTTTGAGTGTTTTGATAATAATTTTGTTGAAGAAGGAAAAGGAAAAGTCTCTTTACTATTAGATAAGTCTGATTCCATGATGATCTTAAAATTTGATATTGCCTTTTCGGTATTATTGACCTGCGATTTGTCATTAGAAAAATATGCAGAATGTCTTAGCTTGCAAAAGCAAAATATTATCAAATTTGGAGCAAAGAACGAAGAAGTAAGTGACGAAGTAAGTGTTATTGAAATTGGAACACAAGTATTAAATGTAGCTGAATTAATTTATGATTTTGCTTCACTTGAAATCCCGATGAAAAAAGTGCACCCCGATTTAAGAAATGAGGACAGGTCGGAACTGGTTTACAAAGATGAAAATCACTTCAATGAAGCTGACCAAAAAACAAAAGAAATTGATCCCCGCTGGGAAATACTAAAAAAAATAAAATTATAAAATTTAAATTGAATTAAGATGGCTCATCCAAAACGGAAAATTTCAAAAACCAGAAGAGACAAAAGAAGAACCCATGTAAAGGCTATTCCGAAAAATTATGTGATTTGTCCTACCACAGGTGAAGCACATTTACCTCACCGTGCATTTTGGCATGAAGGAAAACTTTACTATAAAGGCAAGGTAGTGATTGAAAAAGAGGTTTTAGCCTAAAATATTGTTCGCTAAATACTGAAACATTCAAGCTAAACTTGATGGTTTAAAAACATTATGTCCAAAATTACAGCAGCAATCACTGGCATCAATGGGTATGTTCCTGATTACATTCTAACGAATCAGGAATTAGAAACTATTGTTGATACCAATGACGAATGGATTACCAGTAGAACTGGAATCAAAGAAAGGCGAATTCTGAAAGGCGAAGGTCAAGGTGTTTCGGTTATGGCTGTAGAAGCTGTGAGAGGACTGCTTGAAAAGACCAAAACGAAGCCAGAAGAGATTGACGCCATTATTTGTGCAACAATTACGCCCGATTTGACCTTCCCCGCTACTGCCAATTTGATCGCAGAGAAAGTAGGGGCAAAAAATGCCTTCGGATTTGACTTGGCTGCCGCTTGCTCTGGATTTTTATTCGCACTCAGTACCGCTTCGAAATTTATAGAATCTGGAAGTCATAAAAAAGTCATTGTTATTGGTGCCGACAAAATGTCTTCAATTTTAAATTACCAAGACCGGGCGACTTGCATTATTTTTGGTGATGGTGCGGGTGCCGCACTACTAGAACCCAATCATGAAGGATTTGGGATTAAAGATTCTATTTTAAAGTCTGACGGCTCAGGTGAAGAATATCTGAATATCAAAGCAGGGGGAAGTAGGTATCCTGCTACTTCGGAAACCGTAAATAACGGAGACCATTTTGTCTATCAGGAAGGATACGCAGTATTTAAATTTGCCGTGACCAAAATGGCCGATGT
>JABMNK010000067.1 GCA_013204595.1 Flammeovirgaceae bacterium | reverse complement strand
TGGAGAATTTTTGATCTCTGAAATCATAGGTATCACCTACGGTCTTTCCTAGCATGGCTTGACCGATAGGAGAGAGGGCAGAAAGTGCAAATACGTCATGAACATCGATGGTTAGTAGCCCGAAGTTCGCACTTAAATAGTGGTATTGGCTAGGGTACATTTCCACACACAAGAACAGTTGACTTAAGAGCTAATTTTCTACCGAATAGGACTTTCGGACTGTGTTTTTAATTCAGCTGATTTCTTATCAAGATATGTCATTGATATTAAAGTTTACTCATTAAAATAAGTCAGAAAAATAAATTAGCACTTAACGTAACTATTAGAAGGATATAAAATATTAATATCTTAGTTTTCTGCTGATATTTTTAAGTTAAATTTGAGCAATATAGGAATTATTTACAAATATTTTGACGTCAATCCACCATCATAATAACCAGTTTAAGTCTGTTAAGGCTAATAAATCATTAAACGAAGATCCCGCTAATAATCAACTAGCAGAAGCTTCGTTTAATGACCAAAGAGCTTCCGCAGCTCAAGCAAAAAGTCTACAAAGTATCATCCAAAATAGTTCCAGAGCGGCGCCGACACGGCAATTACAAGCAATCATTAATTCTGCACCGACGTCACCTGTGAGACAATTATCTTCTCTTATGTCTCAGGATGGTCAAGAGACGGATGTAGAAGAGCAGCGGGAAACGGATGCTTCCCCTGCAGTGCAATTTGATACTGGAGGAGATGACGCAGACGTCAATCCTCCGCCCCCTTCAGGAACAAATAATGCCAGCGACGGATTACCAAATGGTCTAAAATCAGGTGTGGAAAGTTTATCAGGTCATTCGATGGATGACGTGAAGGTGCATAGTAACTCATCAGAGCCAGCACAATTGAATGCGCATGCCTTTGCGCAAGGTTCCGACATTCATTTAGCACCGGGACAAGAAAAACATTTGCCCCATGAAGCTTGGCACGTAGCTCAACAAAAACAAGGTAGAGTGGAGCCTACGACACAATTAAAGGGAAAGATCCATGTCAATGACGATGAGCGTTTGGAGAATGAAGCAGACGTTATGGGTGCGAAGGCATCGGTTTTAGGTAATAAGATCATCTCCGATGGAGCTGATTCTAGTACTAACTCAACATCTGCAAGTACACAACTCAAATTTAATCAGATAGGTAGAAGTTTGATGCAAGGGGCTTTTAATGTTACTGGCCGAGGTGCTGAATCAGAATATTCTGCTCTCAAGAGTGAAATGACACCTGTTCAGCGGGAAGAAGATGAAGAAGGACAAGGGGTTTCAGCTAAGGGAAATGAGATAACAAATAGTTATAATCAATCTGGCTTTATAACGGAAAAAGCTTCCTTGAGAGAAACGAGTACAGTTAATAGCATAATCGAGACAAATAATAATGATAAAAAGAAAGCCGCTAAAATCATTAAATCTGGAGCATTACCTAAAGATAAAGGTTGGTTTGGATTAGGAATATTAGGCGTGAAAACCGAAAATTTCGAGTTGTCAGATAATTTTGATCCTAAAAAAATTGGATATTTAGTTCCCGTGAAAATTGATCAGAAAAATGAAGATAAGGAGATTGGTTGGACACCTGTTCAAATTAATTATGATTTTAATGAGGAATCTAAAATAAAATTAGGGCCATACAAGGATAGAGAAGGCTACATTGATTCCAAGAAAATAATTAAAAGTGAATTAGATTTAAACGCCAAGGGATCGGCAATTACAGGTGAAGACAATAATTTGGGTGCTACCATGAATAGTTCTCTTTTGGGACGAGTTGCAGGCTTTGCGATCAACAATTCTAGCACGGTAAGAGGGATGGCAAACGAGGCTGCAGGCGGGGCATTGGATCTTATCAATAAGGGAGCTGAATTTGTAAGTACCAATGCTTTAGAAAGAGTTAATATATTTAAGGGGCTTTCATTTGGTGTAGATAAGGATGCCTCTAAAATAACACCTCAAGGCACTTTTATTACTGGGAAAGTTAAAAAAGATGATTGGGTCTTCAGTGCTACCTTTAAAGTAAATACGCAGGGAGATTATTCTGCTGAATATTTGGGTTCTGTTATAGAGAACCCTCCAAAATTGAGTTTGACAAGTGGCAATGTCTCTTTTCAATTAAATTTTGGATCTATGATTAAACATAAAGCCAATCCTAGTGAGCCATTGATTGCAAGCACCAACGGAAATGCTTCATTTAAAGTTATGGGTCAAGAGGTGTTTGCTAAATGGAATCAATTAGATTTTAATATTAAAGAAAATAGGGTGTCATCCGCTGATTTTTCTCAGGTTGGCATAAACTTAGATTTCTCAGTTGGCAATGTGATTAACGTTAAGAATATTGCAGCACAGATTAGTGATCTTGAAATTTCAAATAATGAATTAAGCTATGGAAACATAGCCGTCGACATAGCTTCGGTTGATGTATTGGGTGTTGCCTCATTTAACAATATAAAAGGAAATGTAAACCCAAAGGAGGGCTATAGCGGTACGGGTAATTTCGCGGT
>JABMNK010000066.1 GCA_013204595.1 Flammeovirgaceae bacterium | reverse complement strand
TCGACATCCTCGTTCTGATTTTTAACGAATTTAGGGACACTATCGGTAATAAATTTTTCAAGGATGTCATAATTCTTATTCAAACCGGTAGCAGGGTCAATGTCATAAGAATAAAATGAGAGCATCGTTAATAAATCATAATTATAATATTTATACGCATCCTCCATCCAATAAGGATGCCAACTTATTACTTGATATTTTGGATCAATACTATCTTTTTCACCTATATTTTTATAAAAAACATTATTAAGAGAATCCCATTCAATACTTTTAATATCGCCAGTATTCTTAAAAGAATATTCTTGCTTGGCATGTAAAAAGGTATAGACATACTGATAATCATGTATCATCCCACTATTGGGGACATAGGGAGCTGTTGACCAAGTAATTATGTCTGAAGTATCATTGACAGCATCTACCGTTTTCTTGTCAGAGCTAAACGTTTTTTTTACTTTGTTAACATCTTTATTGGTCCTTTTTACTTCAGTCATGACCTTCCTCTGAGTTCCCAATATTTGTTTACGCAGGCTTTGACTTACCGTAACAATTGGGTTAAAAAGATTTATTATTATCAAAATAATTAAAAGCGTTCTTGATTTCATCTTTTGAGATTGTTTTGAAAAAATAGATTAATAATTGTTTTCATCAAAGATCGGTAATTGTATTTATTTTAAATAACAAAACTTTAACATAAACTTTTCTTCCAACACTTTTATCTAAATTTTCGAATTTGATAAAATGATTGCAACATAAGTTGTCAAGTAAAGCAAAATTAACCCCTGATTTAGATTGAATACTTGCAGCTATTTCTGTAGATGCGCTCACTATGACATTGCTCAGTACTACTCTTTTGTTTACTGGGTCTGGTTTATTTTCTATTTTCTGTGGTTCAATAGAAATATTTTGGCCCTGCTCCGTTTTGGAAGTAATTAATTTCTGATCTTCGTTAAACGCCAGTTCCTCTGGATTCCCCAAAACATAATTTTGCAAAACATCCGCATAAGTCATCTCTTCAACGGCTTCGGCTGCTTGTAATTCTTCGGCCAGCACGGCCATGGTCTGTTCAAATTCCTTACCTACACCGAAAACTAAACTCCAAAAAGCGATCGTTGTGTCTTCTTTAAAATTAAAATAAAAAACTTCATAATTTGAATTGACATAATCTCTGACCGCACCTAAATAGATGGTCGTATCTAGGTAGTCTATCGGAATTGTATCTAACCTAATTGGCTTAGGAATCAAGTCTTTATCAATGATATTTTTCATGGGGCTAACCTTATCAATTCGAAAGGTATTTTCTTGCCCCAACCAGGATTCCGAGACCATTGTTATGTCAAAAGAATCTACATTCAATACTGGAATGGACGCAATAATATCCTTTTTGGATTTCCGACTGGCAAACAATAGTTCTCCTGCTCCATTTTTTATTTTCAATATTGGTGACTTTTTATTGATGGGTGTTAAATTCAACAAAACAGTATCTCCTTTTTCTAAAGGGCCTATGGTTAACTTTTTATCATTAAACCTATTGATTTGAAATTTACCTTCTGCTTCGATCGATTGATCTCTATCTATTTGAACCGTAAATGGAATGGAGTCTTTAGGCGCTCCTATATGAAAAGGGTACCTATTAAGGCTTATCTTTTGATTTACTTTGCAGTTCAAAAGGAACGATACATTTTCAATTTCAACGGAGTAATTACCACTCTCAACCACATTGAATTTCCAAGGCTCTTTTCTCTTTTTAATTAAGGATTCGTGAATAATCGCACCCGCGGGTGAAATCAGTCTGAAATTGATCTTGCGAGGTGTGGATGTTTCAAAAGAAACCTGATCCGTTTCATTTAAAACTAAAACAGATTTGTTAATGGTCTTACGTGCCAGTTTGATCGCCAAATAGGATTCACGGGTAACTTCCTCTGGAAGTTGCGCTTGAACCCAAAAAGATGCGCAAATACTGATTGCGAATATAATTGCCACAGCTGTGACTCTAAATTTAACTTTCATCTAACTTAGCCATTCTAGCTTGAACTTCTTTTCTAATTTTATCCTTTTCGTCATCAACCCAAACTTCAAGTTGCGCCTTTACGATTTCAAGATGAGCATCACCAATCAGCCTCATAGCACCCTCATTATTTTTTAATTCTTGTTCTACCTTGTCTTGCTCAATACTGGCCATGATGGTCAATTTATTATTGAGTTGCTGATTACGCATATTAACTGCTGTAATTTCATCAATTTCAAAATCATACTCTATGGTTTTGAGCAAATGATCATAAGGGCCATATGGCGATAGTAATTTCACTAAAATTGGCGCAATTTCAATCGAAATTAATAACAAAATAATAGCTAACTGTGGGCCAAAAGGCAAAATACGTAAGGCCTCTAACCTAACAAGTAACCCATCAGCAAAAGAAACCAATAAACCATCTTTTTCAAGTTGATATTCTTCAAGTAATCGTTGTTTTTCTTCATTTAGCAACTGAATTTCTGCTGCATTTTCGATTACTGCTTGGTCATATTCTTTTTGGCTTTGTAAGTACTTATTTTCTTTTCTTTCACACTCTGTGCCTCGACCTTTCTGACCCGTGCCACAGGTACCGTCGCATTCACATACATACTGACGATAATATTCTTCTCTCACTTCAAATTTGGCCAATGTACTGGCATTAATTCCGTCTATACGCTCCTGTTTCAACGACACTCGTCCGTCGTACAATTGATTCAATTTGTCAATTTTTGCGGCCCCTGCATAATAAATACTTTCCTCAATTTCTTGCTCGAAAATTTTGAGCTCTAAAGGAACAGAAATAACTAATGACAAAAGTACCGCTAATAACAATCGAGGCGTAATCTGTACCACCTCTTGAAACTTACCCCGAGATTTCTTGATCGTTGAAACCAAAAATCGATCAAGATTGAAGACCAAAGAACCCCAGAAAATACCGAGAATAACTGAAAGAAAAATAGAATCAAAAGCGGTAAAAAGAGCATATCCACCGGACGCACAGGCCAGGATACCCGTAAAAAAAACAGTAGCACCTACACCTGCATATTTATTTACTTCCGAATTTGGGCATTTATTCAATAACTCAACATCTGCCGCTGAACAGAATAAGAAAAACCTTAAGAAAGGCCCATATTTTCTTTCAGAATCAATCATAATAATTTTTTATAGAATTGATCGTGTCTTTGACTTTGGGGCGCTCCTTAAAATAATTCAATAAGGTAGCTTTTCGCTGTTTGCTCAATTTAGGAATTGAATGTTTTTCATAAAAACTATCAAATCCATGATCTTTTAGTTTTTCTAACAATTGAGATCTTAGAGAAATGGTTTTCAAATTCAATGATTCCATGACAGACCTAAAGCTATGGCTTTCTCTATTTCTTAGGTCATTATACATGCGTCGCCTAATGTCATTTAATTCTATTTTTCTAGAAAGCACAAATCGATCTTGAATCTCTATAAACTTACGTTCAAAAACAGGCACAGGAAACGCATAAATAAGGATTTTTTTGTTATGAATTTTACCTCGGAATTTTGCCTCGATATTAATTTCTATGGAACCACTTGAATTAAAAATATAAGACCCTTTATTGTCATAAAACCCGAAAGGTTTTACTAAAACTTGATCCGCATGAGGCACATTCCAAATCAATTTAATATCATATCCACTGGCAATACCAAATACCCCACCAAAATCTGATTCATGCAATTTTACAAATTCCTTGGAGGCTGGATTCATAAACTGAACCTCGTAGTCAATTTTAAAGTCGCTGATGGTCCCTATTTTAATCGCCTTAAACTTTGCTGTTCCCTGATTGACCGCTTTTAATTTCAAAACCGTATCGTTCAATAAGGTTATGGTTTTCTGCCCAGAGGATTCAACCTCTCCTATCCCATCTATATATATTGAGCTCGCGTTAGTTATATCCCAATATATTTTAGTCGCGGTCCGCTCAAATACCAGCGCACTCTCGGAATGAAATTCAACAAGGAGATCATCCTTCTCAATCCTGTATTCGGGGGGTGATACTCGGAAAAAAAAATCATAATCAGTAAATTTGGGTTCAGACCGATGCATTGTCTCCCATTCTGACTCGTTGTTTTTCAAGCCAAATAACGTATTGAAATCACGGAAAAATAAAATATCATAAGGACAATCCTCGAAATTCTTTTGATAAATAAAGGCGCCAAACTTTCTTAATTTCAAGAGATTAATTAATGCAAAAGCGTTATTTTCAATTATTTTCAAAGCCTTGCTTGAAACAAAAACTTCACAGGGAATTTCTCTGCGCAAACACCTAGTCAATTCATCTAGTAGATCATTTTCAAGAATATCTTCTAAATATACGCATATATTCGATCTAGATTCAGATAAAAATCGTTTGGCGGATACGAGTTTAAGCGAAGACAAAGTGGTAATGGGCGTGAATTGGATGGTTTATGACAGAACTAGTTAAAAAATGAATGAGGTAAATATAGTTGAAATTTACATTTATAAAAATGTTATTATAAAAATTCAGAATGATTAAAAATTATATTAAAAAGAGCCTATAAATACTGTACGAGATTACTCGGTACTTTTTATGGCTGTCAATCTGCAATCTTTTATATTTGGTTTGTACTTTAGCAGAATATCTTTTGCATCTATGTCAAAAATAAATCGAAAAGTTGTCTGGATTACAGGGGCCTCTTCAGGGATTGGAGAAGCCTTAGTTTACCAATTTAATAAACAGGGCGCCTATCTCATTCTATCAGCAAGGAGAGAAACTGAACTGATTAGGGTGAAAAATACCTGCGGTAACCAAGAAAACATACACCTGTTACCTTTGGATCTTGGCGCAGCGAATCAGCTCGAAGAAAAAGTCGCAACGGCCCTACAAATCTACGGTCACGTTGATCTGTTAATTAATTGCGGAGGGATTAGTCAAAGGGACAACGTTATCAATACTTCGCTCGAGGTAGATAGAGCCATCATGGAAGTGAATTATTTTGGAACTATCGCTTTGTCAAAATTCTTACTCCCTTCAATGGTCGCTAGAAAATCAGGCCATCATGTGGTCATTACCTCTGCCACAGGTATCATCAGCACGCCTTTAAGGTCTTCCTATTCAGCATCAAAGCACGCCCTGCACGGATTCTATGATTCGTTAAGAGCAGAGCATGTCGCTGATAATATCATGGTTTCCTTGATTTGTCCCGGTTATATCAAAACAAAAATTAGCTTTAATGCATTGATGGGAGACGGCACCAAACAAAATAGCATGGACAAAGCTCAGGAAAACGGAATGACAGCCGAAAGGTGTGCGGTTAAAATCATCGCGGCAATTCACAAAAATAGACAAGAAGTTTATATCGGCGGATGGAAAGAAGTTAGCGGAATTTATTTAAAACGGTTCTTTCCTAGTCTTTTTGCAAAAATTGTGATAAAAATGCCTGTCACTTAAGCCCTTTAAAAATGTAACTGACCAATGGTGAAAAGTTAATGTTATCCTGACGACGGCCATCAATTGCCCTTAACATAGAACCGCTTATCCATTTATTGTGGTGACTTCATTGTTGATTTTATATATTGACTACAAAATACGCTAATGAGTGATAATACCTCTTCACAAGAACTCTAGAAAATTGAATAAAGTTAACCGCTATGTCATATAATAGAAGAAAATTCCTTGGTCTAACAGCCCTATCTGCAGGTGGATTGACGATGGCTCATCCTACTTTTTCTCAGGAAAAAAAGACAGACAGTAATCTCCCAATCGCCATCCAAGCATTAAAACCGATGACTGATGACATCAGACCCATTAGTTCAGCAGAACGAATGCAAAGAATCGCCAAGGCGCAACGGTTGATGCAACAGCAAAAAATGGACGCTATCTTCATGGAAGGCACTACGGCGTGCGAATATTTTGCAGATATGCGTTGGGGACAAAGTGAGCGAACGTTTGGAATCGTAATTCCGGCAAAGGGTGAAATCGCCTATGTCTGTCCAAAGTTCGAGGAAGATCGCGCGATGGAATTAATAAAAATAGCATTTGGGACCGACGTACGTTGTTGGGAAGAGCATGAAAGTCCCTACTCAATCATTCTGGGTATTGTAAAAGACAGAGGTGTTAAATACCGTACCATTGGTATGGAAGAACGCGTTCGATTTTTCATTTCAAATGGGGTAGCAAACCTAGCTAATGGATTCGAAATAGTAGATGCCACGCCCATTACGGCTGGTTGTCGAATGTATAAAACGACGAACGAATTGGCACTCATGCAGCGAGCCAATGACGTCACCATTGAAGCGTATAAAGCGGCGTTCACTACTTTGTATGACGGTATGTCCCAAACTGAATTTAGTCAAAATATATCGACCGCTTTTACAAATCTGGGATTTAAGGGCGGCGCTTCTGTTCAAATCGGTAAGTATTCTGCCTTACCACATGGGAGTATCACGCCACAGATCATTCGACTTGGAGATGTAGTGATGGTAGATGGTGGCACGCGCTGTGAAGGCTATGCCTCAGATATTACCAGAACCATTGTGTTTGGCAAACCAACCAAAAGGCAAACAGATGTATGGAACTTGGAAAAGAAAGCGCAAGACGCGGCATTTGCCGCTATTAAAATTGGAGCTCCTTGTGAAGTAGTAGATGCTGCCGCTCGCGCCGTCATAGAAAATGGTGGGTTCAGTAAAAACTACCAATTACCAGGACTTCCCCACAGAACAGGTCACGGAATTGGAATGGAAGGTCATGAGTGGACAAATTTTGTCAAGGGAAATACCACACCCATTGGCGTAGGTATGTGCTTCAGCAATGAGCCCACTATTTCCATACCTGGAGAATTTGGAATACGTCTGGAAGACTGCCTGTACATAAGTGAAGATGGGCCTCATTATTTCTCCAAGCAAAGTATTTCCATCGAGCAACCCTTTGGCTGATCATGGCATTTTATATAATTATGGTTGAAAAAAAATTCATGTGTATATTCACTTTAAATAATATTACTTAAATTATTGATTTATAGGTGTTTAAATGTAAAATATTAATAAAAAAATCAAGCAGCTATAAGTGTATAAGCTTCAATTTATGACCATCAATGGTTCTTCAATGGCGATAGTTCCTAGCTTTATTGGGATGAGGTAAATACCGAAATTTATTTTATTGGATGGGGTCTTACGATAAATAGACAACGTCTTCAAGGGCTCAACTCCCACGCCCTTTTGAGGATTCTCAGGATCAATAGTCGTAAGAATACACCTCGGACAAAGATGGCTTACTTCAAATTCGCAAGACCCGATTTTGACATATCTCCAATCATCTTCTTCAAACGCTTTCCCTCCTGAAATTATGATGTTGGGACGAAATCTATTCATACTTATGGGCGCTGCAAGTCGGGAATTTAAATCTACTAATGAAGCTTGGGTGGTCAGCAGAATTGGTGCTGCATCTGTATAATTGATTTGGGTCTTGGTCGCCTCTGACTGTCTGCTAGTGATGGTTCTTAAAAAGGCATCACCCACAACCAAGATACTGCAGCTAATGCCCAAGTAATCCGAAAGTTGACTTTGATAATCTCCTTTCAATAAACGCCCACCAACTGGTGTCCCAAATAAAACACCCTCCTTAACTATTGCATGAATTTCCTGCAAAGAAATCGCAAGAGATACCCCCTCGATCAAAAGGTTCAATACCCCTATCGCGACCACTGCATCAATGTTAAGTAGTTTTGGATACTCGCGCGCCGTAAGTATATTTCCTTGCTGATCCATGACCACGAATGTGCGATCTCCTTCCAATCCGGTAGATAGGATGTCTACCTGCTGATGGATCAAAGGTCTAGCCGATTTAAGGGGATAAGTATAGAGGTCTGTGACGATGGGTAAAGACATGATTTAGGATGTGAAAAGTTAGTCGTAAATATAAAACATTCACCCTAGTCATACGATAAAAGGTAAGCTGCTAGCTAAAAATTTGGATCTATTTGAAAATGAACCCATTGGTCATCCGACGGATTCAAGAATTTAATGCTTCGGGCATGAAGCATCAATCGATCGGCTTTGGTACCGTATAAGGCATCTCCTATGATGGGAAGATTCAGGCCATCTGGATGGGCGGCATGTACCCTGATTTGATGTGTTCTTCCTGTAAACGGCTCGAAAGAAACCCTTGTCTCACCCTCTTTGACCTCAAGAACCTTCCATTTGGTTGCCGAGTCCTTTCCTTTTTCAAAACACACCATTTGCCGTGGGCGCTGATGATGATCTGGTCGTAAGGGAAGCTCGATCGTCCCTTCCTTTTCAGACAATACCCCCCCCAATAGGGCCTCATATCTTTTTTTAATCGTTTTAGTAAGAAACTGATTTTGAAGATGGTGATAAGCTTCAATAGTTTTGGTGACCACCATTACTCCAGACGTCTCCCGATCCAATCGATGGACAATCAAAGGTCCAGTCGCCGTTGGGTACATAAGGCGTACCCTTGAGGCGACCGAATCCAAAACGTATTTGCCTGGCACTGAAAGTAAGCCATTTGGCTTATTAATGATTAGAAACTGGTCATTTTGATAAAGAATTTCCAAACCTGGAGTAGCTATGGAATGCTCATAGGCAGGATTTTGGTCTATGGGAATATCTTCCAGCATATGCGCTAAAATGGGTTTGCACTTGCCTAGGCAAGCTGGATAAAAATGGCCGTGTTTGCGTAACTGTAGTCTCGGGGATTGCCCCCACCAAAATTCTGCCATGGCGATCGGCTTTAACTGATTCAAAAAAGCATATTGCAAGAGCTTTGGAGCAGCACAGTCTCCAGCACCCGCTGGTGGCCTTTGCTGTTTGGTGTTGCTGAACAACGTCGATAATCCTTTTGTTTCCCCGTTTTTATTCAAGAATTGATATTGATCGAAAAGTCGTTGCTGCAAGGCAATTGATCTTTTTTTTCGCTCCAGTTTCAACTCGTCAATTTGCATTCCATGAACTTCTAACTGCTTTTGAATACCTTCAAGCACGGCTCTCCATTCATTGATCAATCTTTTGTGTCGGTAATGAAGGTCCTGACTTTCTGCACTCAGTTGCTTCATTAAAGGAAGCAATTGATCGTTATCTAGGGTGTTCAACGCTTGTTCGCGCCAGATTTGACGAAGTCTTTTCGATTCCTTTTTGTGCATCAGGCTTTTATTTGTCTCAAAATGTGCCTTTTGTTGTTGCTGCGAATAAATCACTTGCAAGGCCAAATAATCCGGATCAGCCTTAATCACAAGAAGTTTCTGATTAATCGCTGTGATTACTTGCTCTTCTGATTTGAAAAAACCCTGATCTGTCAGGCGATCATAAACTGGTCCTACAAACGGCATTTGATGGGTCTTACCCATCAGCTTTCCTGAGAATGCTGATAAATAGCCAACCTCCTTATTTATATTTTGGACAACCAACACACCAAACATTTTGCCGCATATTTCGCCGTTTTCATATTCATAATCACCAAAATGTTCATCCCATTTTCTTTGGTGAAGAAGATCTTCTTGCAATTCTCTGACGGCCAATAATGCAATAGGACTAGGCTCATAGGCATAGGGGAACGTAAATTGCTCAGGTAGTTCCATTTCATCAATTGGAGACTTGAAATGATGGAGGTATTGATAAGCTAGCTGAGGATTAGATTCCATATACGAGCACAGAATTAATGCCAATTGATATGAATTACCAAATTAACGGGCGCTTTTTATAGAAATAATCTATCTGATGATGCTTAACTGCGCGTAATCAAATCTGGATTTAGCTTATTCATAAGATTGCCATCCCAAACAGCGACATAGAAATTAAGAATCGAAATCCAACATTAGTTATTTCAACTTACCTCATCTTGGCATCTATACCTTATTGAAAAGGACAGCACCTACCTACTTAAAACCACAATAAAGTCTTTTGAAATCTTATAGCTATAAAGGAAAATGACTTGGAAGTACCATTTGAAAGTCCCGTATAGATGTAATAATGTTGACCAAAAAATAATAAATGATTAACTAGAAAGACCTAATAGCATGCATATAATACCTTCCATTCCTCGAATCAGTTATTTTTTTAGCTGTCGAAAAATTAACAAAAACGGCTTGAAAATCCGATCCATTATCTGAAGAACTCCAATA
This sequence comes from Flammeovirgaceae bacterium, assembly GCA_013204595.1. Lineage (GTDB taxonomy): Bacteria > Bacteroidota > Bacteroidia > Cytophagales > Cyclobacteriaceae > UBA4465. Next base: position 2,021 of record JABMNK010000066.1, on the reverse strand, counting down.
ATATGTTTGCCAAGAAGTTATACCCGTCACTAGGTTTTTGCTCTCTCTTAATTTCTGTAACTCATCATAGCTTGGTAAATACCAGTCAGTATATCCCCCACCTGTATAATTTCTTCCCCGCGTTGCTGCATTGCTACTTGTTGGGTCAAGAGAAATAATATTAAGCGTATTGACCAAACCATATCCCAAAGCTTCGTAACGAGTAGGAGTACCGCCATTTGGTCCAAATATCGTTGTGCCACTAAAAGTTTCGTTTGCCGCGATCAATCCATGTTGTATAGCTGGGTCATAGTCAATTTGGGAAGCTTGTCCAATATTCAGGGATTCCCCACTGGCTAAAATATAAATGACTATCCCTCCTTGATAAGGATCTCCGATTGAAGCCAGACTTCCACCCTGTGTTGTAGAAGAAGTAAATAAAATTTCATTTCCGTATGAGGTACCAGCGTTATTGGTTGCATAGGCCCTTACATAATATGATGTACCTTTTAGTAAACCAAAAATATTTGAAATAAAGGTGCCCGTCCCTGTGCCATCGCTGGTTTTGGTGGCAAGTGATATATCTGGACCCGTGCTGGTGCTCCACACTGCGCCTCTTGCCGTTACACTAGCACCGCCATCATCACTGATCATACCGCCACTAATGGCGGTAGTTGCATTAATTGAAGTAACCACTGTCGTCACGGAAACAGTGGGTTTTGATACTGGATTGTATAGGCTACCTTGATAGGCTGGCATCATGAGTTGTCCTTGCAACTCTATAATAAAAAATAAAAAGACAAAGAGAAAGTTTATTTTTTTCACTTATCGTTGATTATTGAAATATAAACAATAAATACACATAAAGTTAATTCGTCATATCGCCACTACTGATAAACTGATTGTTCGTTATCGCTACCAAAGTCAATATCGCATGTTGACCAGCGGTCCTGATATAAGAATTTCTGTTTGAAATGGAAATGGTTACAGGATCAGCGCTTGTTAGCGTTACTTGACCTGCTCCCAACTGAATGACCAAGCAATTAAAACCTGGGAATAATGTGGGTACCTCCAGGACAATTGCAGTAGGACTATTAAAAGTAATGATCTTGCTATTGTCATCCGCTGTGAGGGTATAGTCTGCTGATTGGGCGTTGATATTGGCTGCAAAGCCCGAAATAGTAGAAGTAGCCGCTGTAGCACCTGCCGTTGCATTGGTTCCTATTAAACTGCCCCCCATAGTAATCCCTCCACTTGTATTTACTTCCGTAATTGCAGTATTACCCAATTGTATGGTGTTACTCGCTGTTACCGTTGCATTTGCACCCAGGGCGGTCGCATTGGATAAATTGGAAGGGCCATTTGCGCTATGTCCTATAAAAGTATTTCCGGATGCTACAGTAGAACCAGAACCAGAACCAGCAGCCTCTCCAATTGCTACGCTATTACTAGTGGTTCCTGCGTTTCTCAGGGCATTGGTTCCTACCGCCGTATTGTTGGCCCCAGAAGTGCCATTATTAGCCATAAATCCCAATGCTGTAGTATTATTTGCAGTACTTACTGCTGAATTTCCAAGTCTCGTGCTCTGACTACCCCCCCCAGCCCCACTGATATTCCATTTGGAGTACCGATTGTAATGTCAGTAGAAGTGAACACAGGGCTATTTGCGCGTACCACTACGCCACTTCCTGTGGTGGCAATTTCTTCTAATACGCCAGCATTACTGGAAACGCGGCCCAATACCATATCTGTCGCTGATACATTTTGAATTTTCGCATAAGTGATATTGGCATCAGCTACTTTTGTTGTAGTCACCGCATCTGTAGCGATCTTTGCCGTTTCTACTGCATCATTGGCTAAGTCTTCAACAACGATAGTGCCGTCAAGGATGTTTCCTGTAAGTACTTTATTTACACCTATTGCTGTTGCTCCCGTATTGTCTATGGTAACATCTCCACTCATCGTTACCTCTGCTGCTTGGTTTGTTCCGTCTCCAAGGTAAATCTTACCATCAGCCAAGGTGTTGATGGCTGCCGTTACAT